>CALXGD010000122.1 GCA_944387745.1 uncultured Oscillospiraceae bacterium | reverse complement strand
GTGTACCAAGTCCCACCGGACAGCATAGATGTCGGCATTCTGATAGAGGCCACAAGCACATATGCACCGAAGAGGAACAGCAGAGCAGCAGCGATCAATTCCCCTTTTTTGCTGACTTCCTGGTCGCCTGCGTTTTTAACCTGCTCTTCCCATGAGTCAGACGCTTCCGGTGGCGTTTGGGAATCCACATTTGCTTTTTTTGTTACATCATCCATCTCGATATCCTTTCTTATTGAAACCCATCTTGGTTTGATGTCTCTCCGGCCGAGGTCCGGCCGGAGAGACATTTGAGAGTTACGCCTCTAAACCAAATTCAGCCGGGTCATGAGCGGCTAACCCCATATCCCACAGGCCATTGGAAAAGGCCACATCGAGGTCGTGGCAGAGCTCTTTTGCCTCATCACCCATATAGCCATATGCGCTTACTTTTTGGAACTCGATAAACTCCTGGACCGGCTCCGACTCCATAACGGAAGGCCACGCTTCACGATATGCCTGAAGGACTTCCTCCGGACAATCGGCCGGCAAAACGACACCCCACCACTGCAAAAGCTGCGGATAATCTGCATACTCCGGATAATAATCACAAATAGAAGGGATGGTGCCAACATTAGGATCTTCTACTGGATTCGTACTCATCGCTACCAGAGGAATGAAATCACCAGATGCGATATAGTCAATCTGCTCTGAATAGTTCGTAATTGCAAATTCAATTTCATTGGACAACAGACCTACGTTGGTCGGATTAGACCCTTCATAAGAGAGGAAATTAAATGTGATTCCGTCCTGCTCCACCAGCTGCTCCAGCTGAGCGAAAGACAGTCCGAGGATCGAAGTAGGAGTGGATGCCCCGGCATTAATTGTTTTCGTAGCAGCGTACTCTAGGAAAGCGTCAAAATCTTGGATGCCAGAGCTTTTGTTTACTGACAATACTGGTGTAGAGCCAGCCGCCATAAAGGGCTCCCATACTTCTGAGGTGTAGGGGAAGCAATCTGTTACAGCCAAGGCATGGAGTCCCTCATGGATGCCTCCCAGCACAAGACCGTCATGCTCGGCATCCCAAACCTGCTGCATTGCAATACCTCCGCCGCCGCCAGGAGTATTTACAACTTGGAACGAAGTTCCAAAATATAACTCATAAGCTTGTGCAATGGCCCGCAGCATTAAATCTGTACCGCCACCCGCGTCAGCTCCTACGTATATCGTCACCGTAGACGCTGGTTTCCAGCCGGCCGCATCCGTGCTGCTTCCGCCACTTGCAGCCCCACCTTGGTTTGCTGAGGAAGTGGTGCTCGTATTATTTTTACAACCGGCTAAACTAAAAGCCATACAAAGTGCCAAAGATAGCGCAAATAGTCTTTTTTTCATTTTCACTTTCCTCCAAACTAAAGTAATTTATGGTTATTGATTAACTCTTACTTTTTCTTTACTCCCAATTCGTCTTTGTGTTCCTGCGCCGCTTTAACCCTTGGCAGTGTAAAATTTTGATCTCGCCGGAAACATGGAACTGAATTGGGACTTTTTTCATAGCGTCACCCCATCTCGTAACAGGGCAATCTGATAGAATCCAGCCCGCTCATTGCTCGCTTCATAACGTCCCTCTGCTGTTGCAATCACCATGTCGTATAGTTCCTGAACCAACACCTCCATCTTTTCTCCCTCTAACAATCTCCCTGCATTAAAATCCATCCACGCTCTCTTTTTCTCAAACAGGGATGAATTTGTTGCAACTTTTAATGTGGGAGCAACATATGCCACCGGAGTCCCACGTCCAGTAATGAAGAGAACCAAGTTTGCCCCAGCTGCAATCTGCGCTGTAACGCCAACTAAATCGCTGCCTGGACCCCATACCAGCTGAAATCCAGGTTCTACAGCCCGTTCCCCATATGGAATCACATCCATAACCATACAGCGTCCGCCTTTTTGGATACAGCCTAAAGCCTTATCCTCTATGGTGCTGATTCCGCCCTGTCGATTTCCATGGGAGGGATTTCCGCTGGCGCTGGCACCATAACGTTCGATATATTGTTTGAAGCTTTCAATTAAATTAACAATTTTGGAAAAGACCGTCTCATCTTTCGCCCGATTCATAAGGATATGCTCTGCTCCAAACATCTCAGGTACTTCTGTGATATTGATGCGGGATCCATGTTCTCGGACAAATCGCTCTGAAAGTTCACCCACAAGCCGGTTTCCAGTAATTCCGGAAAAGCCGTCGCTTCCGCCGCAGTTTTCTGCAATATGCAGTTTACTCAACGGACATGGCGTACGCCGATCTGTATTAACCCGATCGTAAAGCCGTTCCAATGCCTCCATTGCCGCTGCATATTCATCGGGAGTGTCCTGCATCCGGATTCGCTCAAACCTCTCCTCATCCAAAAAATGTATAAAGGGACGGATTGTATCAAAGTAAATATTCTCACATCCCAATTCCACAAATAAGATGCCCCCAAAATTGGGATTCTGCATCAGAGAAGCTAAGATTCGTCGCACATTTTCCACATCTGTCCCCATCTGCCCACAGCCACATTCATGTGTCATAGGGAGAAATCCATCAAAATGCTCTGTTTTAGGGAATTTTTTGGCGGCGATCTCTGCAAAATCTCGAATATGGGTATTGGTACAAAAAGAACCTGACAAAATCGCAATGTAGTTGCGGGTTCCTACCTCTCCACTTTTACGGGGATAGCCTAAAAAGGTCTGACGGCTCGTCCCTGGAGCAATTGAATTTGGATCTGGGGAATAGTGGTATTGATGGTGTAAATCCCCTTGGGAAAGAATATTGTGATCGTGGAGCCAAGTGCCTTGAGGGGCATCCTCATTCATTACTCCAATTACATTGCCATACTTAATGACTTCCTGCCCCTTCACCAAGTCAATAAGTGCGATTTTATGTCCTTTAGGAATGTGCTCTAGGGCCTCAAAGCTGGATGCGCGGCAACTTACCTTTTCGCCTTTCTCGATTTCCGTCAAAGCAACGGCAACGTTATCATCTTCATGGATTTTATATATCATGCCACTCACTCCCTATATAATATATCTTATAATATATATCTTATAAATTATAATGTAAAGGGAATAACTTAAATTAAAAGTCTAATAACTCTAACGCTTCGACTTTGACACGGTCTAGATGATTTATTAAAGCAGATTCTGCACCTTTAAAATTACCCTCTTTCATTAGAGTTAAAATTAGTTCATGCTCCCGTACAGGAAGCAGAAGGTTTTCTTGACTGCCCATACTTTTTTTATATTGAGGAACTGGCGCTCGCACCATTGCAATCCGGTCCACTAGCCCGTTGATTTCTTCACGGAGAAACTTGTTATCTGCTTTGCAGAGAATAATATTATGGAACTCCCAGTTACAACGAATGATGGCAGTTTCATCGAAAATTTCATAGGCCTGCTGGTAATGCTTTTGTGCCAACGCCAGCGCGCTATAATCCTCCTCATTTAGAAGAGAAAATGCTTTTTGAAACGCCCACACTTCTAAACACTTTCGAATATCGAACAAATCTTCTGCATCTTTGCGGCTAAAGCTAACAATAGAGGATGATTGATAGGAATCTCCCACAATTAGTCCAGCTTGCCTCAACATATTAATGGCTTCCCGTACAGGAGTTACACTGCAATTGAAGAGTTTTGCAATTGCTGCTTCGTTAATTTTCTCTCCCATTTGAAAACCAGGAGTTTTTTGCAGAATAATCATTTCCTTCAAAAGATGATATACCTGCTTAGATAAAGACTCCCGTTTCAACACAACGCATCTTTCCTTCATAATTTTTTAAAGCAGTTGTATTATAACAAAAGAATCCTTTCGTGTAAATTGACAAATCTCTCAAAAAGATATCTTATATTTTATAAGATATAACAGATGTTTTGTGATTTCAAATTTTGTTAATTTCCGCAGTAAGGAAGCTTTCGAACGACTACTTCCCCTCCTAGTACAATAGATTTACGGTTAAGGACACGGCAGCCAACCGTGTCTTTTTCCGCATCATTGCCAAAGCGGCTACATGACCTGATGTATCACTCCAGGAACCGCAGCGTCTGTCCGAAAAGCGGTCGGCCAGATCCTCATTCGAAGCGTTCGATTTATATAGTTTGTTGGCCGCAGTGGTGAGCCCGTGTCATTAAATAGATTGTACCGGCAATAATGGAGTGGTTGTTTTCTAAAGGCAAATCTACGATGAGGAGCAATTTACATGAGCACTGTGGCAGAAATCGATGTTTCGCCCCATGGAAGACTTTTGGGATATCCTCAAGCGTGAGTCCTACTATGGGCAGTGTCTCACTTCTAAAAAACACTGCTTCAAAATTATATTATCGACTACAACACGAAACAAATCCAACCCAATCTTGGAGCTTTGATGTCACTGGAAAAGCGCCAACGCAGGCTGATCTTAAATAAAGACTTCCAAATATGCTCGTTTCTTTGGCAGAATCGAAATTTTTCATTGTTCGCTTGACAGGATGCAGTTCACAAGCGGACTTCCTTTTTCTTGACAGGCCATACCCGTACGGGTATAATATGCATATACCCTATAAGGTATAAAGGAGAGGCATTATGAAATCACCTATAGAAAAACTAGAGCAGCTGCTGGAATTGGGCGGTATCAAGAAGGATGTTACACTGTTGGTCCTCTCTGGGATTGCTGTGCTACTGAGCCTGTTCGGTATTCAGCCATTTCCCTTTGATATGGCCTGGATAGCCATTCTCCTCTGTGGCACCCCCATTATCCTGGAGGCCATCATTGGCCTAGTGACCGCCTTTGATATTAAAGCGGACGTGCTGGTGTCCTTGGCTCTCATCGCTTCGGTGGCCATCGGGGAGGGCTTCGCCGCCGGCGAGGTGGCCTTCATCATGCAGCTGGGCGGCCTGTTGGAAGAACTGACCGTAGCCAAAGCCCGGGCTGGCATCGAGAAGCTGGTGCACCTGACGCCCCAGACTGCTCGGGTGCTGCGGGACGGACAGGAGCGCATCATCCCCGCCCAACAGGTGCAGGTGGGCGATCTGCTCCGGGTGCTGCCGGGGGAGAGCGTCCCAGTGGACGGGGTGATCATCTCCGGTCAGACCTCCATCAACCAGGCCGTGATGACTGGGGAGTCTCTGCCAGTGGATAAGGCCGTGGGGGATGAAGTCTCCAGCGGTACAGTGAACCAGTTTGGAGCCTTTGAAATGCGGGCCACCAAGGTGGGAGAGGACAGCTCCATCCAACGGATGATCCGGCTGGTGCAGTCCGCCGACGCGGGCAAAGCCAAAATTGTGGGAATCGCCGACCGCTGGGCCACATGGATCGTGGTCATCGCTCTGAGCGCGGCAGCTCTCACCTGGCTCGTCACCGAGGAGATCATCCGGGCGGTGACCATCCTGGTGGTGTTCTGTCCCTGTGCCCTGGTGCTGGCCACCCCCACCGCCATTATGGCGGCCATCGGCAACGCCACAAAGCACGGCTTCCTGGTCCGGGAAGGGGACGCCCTGGAGCGGCTGGCACAGGTGAAGGTTATCGCTTTTGACAAGACCGGCACTCTGACCTACGGCACACCGGAGGTGGTGGACATTGCCGGCATAACTGATGCTTACACCAAAGAACAGCTCTACCGGCTGGCTGCCTCTGCGGAGCAGTTTTCGGAGCATCCCCTTGGCAAAGCCATCGTGCGCTGTTGCAAAAAGGACCTGGATGGGGAACTCCCCCCGGCTAGTGACTTCCACATGACCCCCGGCCGGGGGGTGAGCGCCCAGGTGGAGGGAAAGCAGATCCTGGCCGGCAACCCGGAGCTGCTGTATGAGCACGGCGTGTCCATGGTGCCCCCACCCCTGGCGGAGGAGGCCGTCCAGAACGGCTGCACGGTGACCTATCTGGCGGTGGACAGAGTATTCGCGGGCTATATCGTCCTCTCCGACACTCTGCGGGGAGAAAGTGCGGATATGATCAGTTCTCTCAATAGTCTGGGGGTACAGCCGGTGCTGCTCACCGGCGACCATGAAAATGCCGCCCGGGCCATTGCCGGGCGGCTGAGAATCAAATCGGTACAGGCCAACTGCCTGCCGGAGGATAAGCTGAAGGCCATCGACCAGTACCAGGCCGCTGGCCAGCCGGTGTGCATGATGGGTGACGGCATCAACGACGCCCCCGCCCTGAAGCGAGCCGAGGTAGGCATCGCCATGGGCGGCGTTGGAAGCGACATCGCTGTGGACGCGGCGGACATCGCCCTGGTGGACGACGAGGTAAAGGAGCTGCCACACCTGGTGGCTCTGTCCCGGCGGATGATGAACACCATCAAGGTCAACATGACCTTTTCCATGGCGCTGAACTTCCTGGCCATTGTCCTGGCCATCAACGGGACGCTGAACCCGGTGGTGGGTGCCCTGGTCCACAATGCCGGGTCGGTGCTGGTCATCGCCAACTCCGCCCTTCTGCTGAAGTGGAAGGAGAAATGACAGGTCCAGTGAAAAAGAAAGGCGTTTGCATCTATAATCATTATGATTATTTCCAGCCTGAAGGCAGGCATCCAAGAGGGTGCCTGCTTTGCTTTCATGTGATTTTATGGCATGAACATGTTGTACATTCTTTGTTTTTTCTTCGGTATTTCTATGGTTATAATAGTCGCAAGGTGATATCCGTGGAACTGAATATTAAAGACATTTTTGTGAGTGCTGTGTCGCTGCTGATGATCGGGCGCCTTCCATCCCATGGTGGTCTGGTGCGAGTACAGCTTCATCCAGTGTGTCTGACCGGTGTTCTTCATTGTCGGCCTGCTCTGTCTGCTGGCGGCCTTTCTGCTCCAGGGGCTTCTATCCATCCTTGGTCAGAGCCTTTTGGAGAGATAAGGACTTTTCACTGAGGAGCTGTCCCGCCGAGAAGGGGTTCATCGCAGAGATACCGATTCCCTCCGCCTCACAGCGGCGGCACAGTGCCAGCCGCTGTGAGGCGTTGCCAATGTGGAACTCCCCCTGCTGGTAGCTGCAAGAGGGGTTCATGGAGAACATCAGCTGCCAGTCCACCTGACAGTTCACCGTTTTCAGGTCGATGTTCCAGCCCTCATAGTTGGCGCCGAAATGAACCTGATAGAGCATCTCCTTTTGTATCGATGCCAAGGACTATCCCGCAGTTTCAGAGCTGATATGGCCACAGCAGTTTTTCCACCAGTGGACGGACGATCCCATAGATAGAGTACGGGACATAATTCACCTGTGCCAGATGCATGGCTTCCAGCTGCTTCTCAGTGGCGGCAGTATACGGATACACGCCAAAAAGGAAGGGAAAGAAGCCATATAAAAACTCCTGGATTTCATCCCGGGTCATAGATGGGAAAAATTGCTCCAAGCACCGGGTGAGCATTTTCAGCGTGTCAGCGTACACCCTCTTAAAGGCCACTAGATTCTCTATCCGGCTGTTGCACTCCATGTCGTAGAGATTCATGGACATCAGCTTCAGCATACATTCCCGACTCTCCAGCGTGTGCGCTAGAATGTCTGCAAATTCTTTTGCCGACAGAGTGCAGTGCTCCCGGGCAATCTCTTGCAGATCTGTGATCCAGGCCTCGTGCTCACGCTGAAGTAGGGCCAGAAAGATCTCTTCCTTGGTTTGAAAATAATTGTAGATGGAGGTACGGGTAAAGGAGGTTTTGGCTCCGATGTCCTGGAGAGTAATCTCCTTGAAGCTCATACTCTGATAGAGGGCGGCGCAGGCGTTGATAATTTCCTCCTTGCGTGCGTGGGTCAATTTTTCAGATCCCTTTGGCATAACCGCTGCCTCAGCCCTTCACCACGCGGCGGACCCAATCGGCCGCTCCGGAGACGGTCAGCAGTTGACCCTTCTTCCAGGCCGCCTTGGGGCAGTGGGCCTGGACGCTCTTTTCCGCCCTGCTGATCCCGCTTCCGCCGGAGGTGGCAAAGGGAATCATGGTCTTATTTGAAAAGTCATAGCCATCCAGGAAGGTGTCCACCACCCGGGGTTCCACGCCCCACCAGATGGGAAACCCCACCAGAACAGTGTCATACTGAGACATGTTTTCCACCGGCTCTGCGATAGCTGGACGGCAGGCGGAGTCAGTCATCTCCGCTGTGCTGCGGCTCTTCTTGTCCGTCCAGTCCAGGTCGGCATCTGTGTAGGGCTGAGCCGGACGGATCTCATACAGGTCTGCTCCTACCGCCTGGGCCATCTCCTTGGCGACTCGGGCTGTTACACCGCTGGCAGAGAAATAGGCAATCAATGTTTTACTCATAGGTCATTTACTCCTTTTTCTTGCTTGTTTTGCAATTCCTGTTCCAGCCCTGTGGGCTAGAGACAGAAACGGTAAAATTTATAGTTCAATCAGCTCATACTCCCGGGAACCAAAGCCCAGGTCCGCGGCAGCCTCAATGGTGTGAATTCCGTTTCGGCTGTTTACCCGCTCCATGAAATGCTCTTTGCCGGGGTCATTGGCGTGGAGCACCAGATCAATACATGCCTGGTCGATCGCTATGGGGTCTAGAGAGGACAACATGCCGATGTCCTGCATACAGGGATCCTCCGCCACCATGCAGCAATCGCAGTCCACAGAGAGGTTTTTCATCACGTTGATAAAGGCAATTTTGCCTTTGAAGTGTTCTGCCACGCTGTAGGCAGCGTCGGCCATGGCCTCCGGGAACACCACGCTGCTGGCGTGCTGCTTCCAGGTCTCAAAGCGGTCGTCCGTTTTGCCGGCAGAGTGGATCAGAGCCTTTCCTGCGCGTGAGGCGCAGCCAATGGCCAGCTGCTTCAGCGCCCCGCCGTAACCGCCCATAGGGTGGCCTTTAAAGTGCGCCAGCACCAGCATAGAGTCGTAGTTGACAATGTTTTTTCCCAGACGATTTTCTTTTAAAATCTTTCCATTTGGAATGGGCCAAACCACGTCCGGCCCTTCGGCATCCATCAGATCCACGTCAAAGTATTTGGTCCACCCGTGCTCCACCAGCAGCTGTTGGTGGGACTCTGTGTGGTCACGCGCGCCGCCGGAGGCGTCGCCATAGGCGGTGTTGCATTCTACAATGGTGCCGTGGACCGCCTCCACCATGGGCCGCCAGAACTCAGGGTGCAGGAAATTCTGATTGCCTTTTTCGCCAGAGTGGACTTTGACTGCGACTTTTCCGGGCAGATGGATGTCCAGTGCGCGGTACAGCTCTACTACTTTTTCTGGACTGATCTCTCTTGTAAAATAAACCCTCGATTTCATATAGTTCCTCCTCCTGAATTTGTTATATTGTTGTTTTGGGCCGCAGAGAGAGCTCCCGCTGTGCCGGTAGCGACGGCTTGACGGCGCAACACGGTTCGCTCACAATATTCTGACACTCTGTCAGAACTATAGCACGATACTGACAAAGTGTCAATATTCTTTTTGAGTTTTTTCTCTTTATGGGCTGAGAAAGGGGGCGCTGTACATTTCTGCGGCGGCAATTTCTGGGACACACTCGGTTCTTTTATCAACGGCCTCTCAAGAGGGGAATACGGAACAGTAAATCTCAATTTTTCAGCCCCGCTACAAAATACGCAGCCTGTGTAGGGACAGACCTTGTCCAGAACGCAGCTTTACAGCAAGACTGGCAAGAAAACATGGGGCAGGCACACAAAATGGAGTTGTAGGCCTCAAAAAAGTCGGGACAGCGGCGCTGGCACACCGCTGTCCCGACAGATCAATTTTAGCCGTTCAAAACACGGAGGATATCTTCCGCAGAAGGGGGGCACCCCTTCACCTGTTCCTTGGCGCAGTTGCAGCAGGCACCGATGCCAAGGCCGTCAAAGGGCACGTTTTTCCACCCCTGGCCAATGGCGATGGGGCGCCCTGGGTCGCGGGTCTGATAGAGGGCCCGGACAAGGCTGGCAAAGCAGGCGGAGCAGGCGCTTTTGGCCTGGACGCGGCGGGTCAGAGAGGCTACTGTACCGGTTGGCTTTGGGTAGTCCGCGCCGGCGGTGGGTTCATTCAGGCGGATGAGGTCCCCCTCCTCCAGTCGAGTGCTTCCCGCACCCCAGCTCTCCGCCAGACCGATATAGGGCACCTGGTCCAGATCCAGCCCCATGAGCCGGCAGCCGTAGGCGTCCAGCTGCACCGGGTCAGTGCCTAGCAGCATCCGGCCCGTGGCCACGGGGTTGCCGCCCTCTTCAAAATTAAGATCTCCGCAGATGCTGTCCACAATGGTGAGGTCCGGCTTTAAAGCGGCCGCCAGAGCGGCGATGGGTTTCATCAGCCCCTCAGCATGGAATCGCCGCTTTTCCCGGTCCGGGAGACAGCCCTTACAGTTTTTCAATGCACAGGTCATCACAGTCTGGCAATGGCCTTTGAGCACTGGCAGATTGATCAAATATCCTGCGTCCAGTGCACGGCAGCAGATCTCCATAGGCCGCAGAGGTGTTTTTACTGCTCTTGTCTCGTCGCCTTTTAAATCATATAGGGGCACATTATACTTTTTCCCCACAGCATCGTATCCTGCGGCGTGAAAGGCGCGACCTGTCCGATCCCCGACCCAGGAGCCCTCAATAATGCTGATGTCTTTTACGCCGTGGTCCTGGAGGTATTCAATGGCCCCGGACAGCACACCGGCATGGGTTGTTGCTCCGGTGTCCGGATGGGCGGCTACCACCAAGTTGGGCTTCAAAGCCACACTGGCCCCAGACGGAATGGATTGGATCACTTGGGCGCGCTCCATAAGCGCTTTGGTCATGGCGTGGGCGTCAGTGCCGAACACCTCATAGATTTTGCTCACAGCGATTGCTCCTCTCTTGCCAGCGCAGCGGGCTGGTTCAGTCAGATTTGAGACGGCCGACAGCTGGGACAGGGTCCGACAGACTGCTTGGCCGCGTCCTTTCGTAAAAAAGCGCCCCGACACCTCTAAGAAGGTCGGGGCGTTGGAGAGAACAGATTTAGCGACGAATGAGAAGGACTGCCACGTCGTTGACATTGGTGCCGGTGGCGCCAGTGTGCAGCAGCCCGCCGCACCTCTCCAAGGCATGGTAGGCGTCATTTTCCTTTAGTACTTGATAGATAAGGACATTTTGCTCTGCCAGTGCATCTCGGGTCTCGCCTGTGACGAAGCCCCCCGCGGCATCGGTAGGGCCGTCAGTGCCGTCGCTGCCCACGGAGAACACAGCGGTATCCCGCAGGCCGGCGATTCCCTCTGCAGCAGACAGGGCCAGCTCCTGATTGCGCCCGCCCAGTCCAGAGCCAGTCAGGTGTACCACAGTCTCTCCGCCGGCAAGAAACGCCAAGGAGCGGTCTGTGTCCTGGTGGGCTCTGGCAATGGCGGCCAGGAATGCTCCCGCCTCCCGCGCCTCACAGTCCAAGCTGTCGGTTAGCAACACCGGCTCGTATCCCAACTCTCGGCAGGCCGCAGCTGCGGCGCTGCACAGCTCCCGCACGCTTCCGGTCACAATAGTCTCCACATTGCTCAGGGCCTTTGGGGTCTCCTCCTGTAGACACTGTTCCGCTGTGGGGGTCAGGGACAGGCCGTATTTGATCACAATACCCTGCGCATCCGCACAGGTGGAGGAGTCCGGATAGGCCGGCCCCGAGGCGATCATATCCAGGGGGTCTCCAATAATATCGGACAGGACAATGGAAAACACCTGCGCCGGAGCACAGTGCTGAGCAAAGCGCCCGCCTTTAACCGCAGAGAGCCGCTTGCGAATGGTGTTCATTTCCACAATATCTGCTCCGCAGGAGAGCAGCTGCTTGGTAATATCCTGAAGCTCTCCCTGGGGAACCAGAGGGGCCTCAAACAGGGCGGAGCCGCCGCCAGACAGCAGGAAGAGCACCAGGTCCTCTGCTCCCAGCCCCTCGGTGATGGCCAGAGCTTCCTCCGTGGCGGAGAAGGTATCCTCATCCGGGACCGGATGGCCCGCCTCCCGGATGCGCAGATTTCCAATGGGGCCCTGGGCATAGCCGTGCTTGGTGATCACAATTCCGTCGTCCAGCCGCTCGCCCACACAGCTGTAGGCGGCGCGGGCCATGGCCCAAGCTGCTTTGCCCACTGCGACCAGCACCACTCGGCCGGATGGCAGGGCCTTCCGCTCCAGAGCGCGGTGGACCGCAGCGTCGGCCTGCACGGCTGTAATTGCCTGGTGTACAATCTGGTCGCAGTCTTGTCTCAGTTTCATGTTGTCCTCCTATGCGGCTCCGCAGGTGATAGTTAGAGCAGACCGGCCTCGGTCATGGTCTTGCGGAACTTCTCCTTCACAGGTCCCTCGGGAGTGGAGAGTGTGGGACGATAGGGCTCACCCACATCCAGGCCGCGCATGGTGGCCATGTCCTTGGCTGCCACGGGGAAGCTGGCGCCGTCCATTGCCAGACGGACGGGGTTGAGCTTATACTGAGCCTCCAGGCTGCCCTTGATGTCCCCGGCCACAAACTTGTTGTACACATCGGTGATCAGCTCAGGCATGAAGTTTGCGGCGGTGCACACGCCGCCGACGGCGCCGTGGCACAGGCTGGCGTAGAGCAGAGTATCTTTGCCGCCGAACACCTTGAAGTCCACATCGCGGTTGCGGCGGACAAACTCGGAGGTCAGGGTGATATCACCGCTGGTGTCCTTAATGCCCACAATGTTGGGCACAGTGTGAGCCAGCTCATCCACCAGGTCGGCAGACAGACCGTATCCCACGCGGCCGGGGTTGTTGTAGAGCAGCACGGGCGTGTCAGGGACGCTCTCCGCAATGGTCTTAAAGTGCAGGAGCAGCTCCTCATACTTGGGCTTAAGGAACATGGGCTGCAGCACGCTGACACCCACCGCTCCGTTAGCCACAGCCATCTTCGCCAGACGGCAGCACTTCTTGGTATTGATGGCGCCAATGCCGAAGTAGACCGGCACACGGCCCGCAGCCTGATCCACCATGATCTTCAGGCCGCGCTCCATCTCGTCCTCTTCCACCATGTAAAACTCGCCGTTGCTGCCAAAGGCCAGAACGCCGGACACGCCACCGTTGATGACGTAGTCCACCTGGTTGCGGAGTCTGGCCTCGTCGATGCGCTCCTCCTCATCAATGGGGGTGAGGATGGGGACGATCACGCCTTTGATAAACTCAGTGTTCATAATCCATTACCTCCTTAAAAATTTTCCCAATCCATTTGCCTCCGGTTTGGAGGGTCCCGCCCCATATGGGGCGGGACCGCGCAAAGGGATCGGGATGATAAACAGAGCGTTACAGGGACTCGATCCCAGTCAGCTTCTTATAGTACTTGACAATGGCGCTGTGGTCCTCCTGGCCGCAGCCGTTGTTGTGCAGCCACTGAAGAATCTCCTGCACCGCGGCGGTCATGGGCAGGGGGGAGCCCACGCTGTGGGCGCAGTCCAGAGCGTTGTTCAGGTCCTTGATGTGCAGGTCGATCTTGAAGCCGGGCTTGCTGTTGCCCTCAATCATCATGGGGGCCTTCGCGTTCATCACGGTAGAACCGGCCAGGCCGCCCTTGATGGCCTGGAATACCAGCTCCGGCTCCACACCGGCCATCTTTGCCAGCGTCAGGGCCTCTGCCAGAGCCTGAATGTTGCAGGCCACAATGATCTGGTTGGCCAGCTTGGTGGTGTTGCCGGCGCCTACGTCGCCGCAGCGGACCACAGAGGCGCCCATAGCGCCCAGCATGTCCTTATACTGATCAAAGACCTCCTGCTTGCCGCCTACCATAAAGGACAGGGTGCCGTCGATGGCCTTGGGCTCACCGCCGGAGACAGGGGCGTCCAACATCTCGATGTTCTTTTTGGCCAGCTCAGCGGCAATCTCCTTGGAGGCCATGGGGTTGATAGAGCTCATGTCAATAAATACGGTGCCAGGACGCATGTGGGCTGCCACGCCGTCCTCCCCCAGCATAACAGCCTTGACCTGAGGGCTGTTGGGGACCATGGTCAGCACAACATCACAGGTCTCGCCGATCTCGGTGTTGCTGGCTCTCTTGGCGCCGGCGGCCACCACCTCGTCCACAGCGGCCTGATTCAGGTCGTTGACGGTCAGGTCATAGCCGGCCTTCAGCAGATTCTTTGCCATGGGCTTTCCCATGATGCCAAGTCCAATCAATCCGATTTTCATGTCTAATTCCTCCTAACCGGTTTAAACCGACTGCAGTTCTCTGCAATCTATTGCTGATTTGCGGTACAAATGTGAAATCCGGCCCATTGCTGAACTTCACGGTGCTATTGTATCAAATTTATCGCCACCTTCCATATGTAAAATGCACAATTATTTAATCTGCATTTTTGTATATTCAATATTTTTCAGTTTTTTGAAATTTAAGATTTCAAATTAGCCGCTAATTGAAAGAATCGTTTCAAATTCGGCGGGTGTTTTGGGCAGAGCGGTGAGATAAATTTGGAGGCTCTGCACAAAATTTTGCGGATTTTTTCTACAGCTGAGGGGGAGTCTCCAATTTTTCGGGATATGCTCCGCGCCCTCCCCGGGCGCTCCAGGGATCTGGTGCTTTCCTCAGAGGTTCTGTCCGCCAGTCAGTCCATACTGCTTCATGCGTCTCCAAAGTGTGGTCTTGCTGATCCCTAGCTCCGCCGCCGCCGCCGCGCGGCTGCCTCCATGTCTGCGAAGCGCCGCCTCCAGCCGGGCGGCCTCCGGAGCAAGCGCCCGATCTGGGCTGTCTGGTGCGCAGCTGGCCGGGATCGGATAGAGCTGCCCCAGCAGCCGGCGCACATAGTCGTCGTGAATGGTCCGTGTGGCGGCTGTCAGCACCATACGCTCAATAAAAGCGTTCAGCTGCATGTAATTTCCCGGCCAGGAGTATTCCAGCAGCACATTTTTGGCCTCCTTGGTCAGAACGACATAGCGGTCCAGTCTGGTGACACAGTCATCCAGGCACATTTCCACCGCCTGCGCCAGGTCCTCCCGCCGGGTCCGAAGAGGGGGCAGCTCCAGAAGCATGGGAGAGAGGATGTAGTACAAATCCCAGCGGAAGCGGCCCGCCTCGGCCAGAGGAAGGAGGCTGCCGTCCAGGGAGGCAATTACCCGCACAGTCAAGGCGGTGGGCAGCTCGTCCGCTTGAGTCTGCACCACAGCCTCCTCCATTAGACGCAGTAGTAGCTCCTGACTGTCCAGCTGTAGCCGATCCACCTCGTTCAGATACAGAGTCCCCCCGTCTGCGTCCCGGGCCGCCGCCGCCAGCGCCTGCATCTGCTGGTCCCAGCCCGCGCCACACCGAAAGGTGACAAATGGCCCCTGGGCGCAGGGGCTGGAGTTATGAATACTCTGCGCAAAGAGCGATTTCCCGCTTCCCACCTCCCCCTGCAGTAGAATGGGCTGCTGGCTCTCTGCGAAAATTCGGGCGGTGCGGATTACCTGCTGCATGGTTCGGCTGGCATGACGAATGTCCTCAAATCGGCCGTGAGCCAGATAGCGGTGTAGGCGGTATCGCTCCCGAAGGGCGCGCGCCCCTTGCTTCTCCATTTTGTTCATCTCATAGAAAGAGACGACCATGCCCTCTACAGCGTCCCAGTCCGCCACCGGCGCCGCGTTGGCCACAACGCGGATGCCGGCCAGCTCCAGCACGGAGAAGTAGAGCTCCTGGTGCTGAGTCAGGGCGTCCCCCCACAGCTCCGCGTCCTCAGGGGACATCAGCTCTGTCAGAGGCCGGCCGAGCAGGGTGTCCGCTTTCTGCCCCAAAAGCTTCAGCGCCATATCGTTGGCCCGGATGATCCGCCCCTTCACGTCCAGCTCCAGGATTCCATTAAAAGAGTAGTCCAGCAGCACCTGCAGATGGGCAGTGTTCCGCCGTTCTGTGTCGGAGGCAAAGCCCATCCTCCGGGCCATGCGCAGGGACTCCCACAGGGAGTCCTCCATGCCGTCAAAAAAGAGAGTGCGTTTTCCCAGCCGGCGGCAGTATGCGTTGACCAGGTCACCACCCAGGATGACGTCCATCCCGTCAGCTACCGCCTGCTCCACCGCCTGTTCTGCTCGCTGCTCTGTCTCGGCGTCCCCCTCCACAAAATAGGTGTGAAGCTCAATGTCCAGGACCTCCTCAAAGCCCTGAATATTGCCCACCATGTTGGGGACGGTCACTACCCCGACCTTCGGCCGGGCCTTGTGCGGGACCAGGTGCCGGGCCTTTTGAAGCAGGCGGGCGATTTCTAGACCGGTCAGCCGGATTTCCACCAGAGGAAAATCTGTGTACGCCTTTAAGATGGAGGCCTGGCGTCCACGCGCCACTAGAATGTCTGCCCCCAGCCTCCGCGCCTCGGCGGCCTCCTCCAGCACATGCTCCGCAGTGGTGGAGCGGTTGAATACCACATCCATTCCCAGCTCCCGGGCGATGCGCCCCGCCGGTTCCACCATGCTTTCCCGGGGAAGGATCAGTCCAAACTTTGCCATGGCATCCTCCTTACAGATCGGCGCACTCCCTGTCCAAGAGCCCGCTCTGCTCCCGCAGGAGGCAAACGCCTTGCGCTTCCCGTCCGCCGGGGCCGGCGGCATGGAAGAAGAGGGCCCTCAAAGGGTGCAAAATGAAGTTGAGGGAGGCCGGACACCGCCTGGTCCGGCCTCTCTGAGATACAGTTACCGCACCAGGCACGGGCGCTTGGGGTCAAATTTCCAGCCTGGAATAAGGTACTGCATCCCGATGGAATCGTCTCTGGCGCCTAGGCTGCAGTGCTCCTGATAGAGCCGGTGGGCCTTGTACAGCTGTTCCCGGTCCAGCTCTACGCCCAGGCCTGGACGCTCCGGCAGATCAATGCAGCCGTCTATAATCTGCAGGGGCTGCTTGGTGAGCCGCTCCAGCCCCTCCTGCCAGATCCAGTGGGTATCGATGCCGTTGAGTTTTCCGGGTACAGCGGCGGCACACTGCGTCATCATGGCCAGAGAGATGTCAAAGTGATTGTTGGAGTGACAACCCCACATCAGCCCGAAGTCATGGCACATCTGTCCCACCCGGACGGATCCGGCCATGGTCCAGAAATGGGGATCCGCCAGAGGAATATCCACACTGCGCAGGGCGATGCAGTGGCGCATTTCCCGCCAATCCGTGTCGATCATATTGGTGGCGGTGGGGATTCCGCTCTCCTGCCGGAATTCTGCCATCACCTCCCGGCCGGAGAAGCCGCCCTCTGCGCCGCAGGGATCCTCGCAGTAGGCCAAAACTTTTTTCAGCTCTGGAGCCAGGGTCAGCGCGTCTTTCAACAGCCAGCCCCCGTTGGGGTCCAGAGTGATTCTGGCCTTTGGAAAGGTATCCTTCAGGGCCTGAACTGCCTTGAGCTCCTCGCGCCCCTCCAGTACGCCGCCCTTGCGTTTAAAGTCCTCAAAGCCATCTCGGTCGTCCGCGGCCTTTGCCCGCTCCACAATGGCGTCGGGGGTCAGAGCTTCCTCGTGGCGGAGGCGATACCAGGTGCAGCTTCCGTCCGGCTCGGAGAGGTAGGGGAGGTCCGTCTTTTTTCGGTCCCCTATATAGAACAGATAGCCCAGGAAGCGAACCCGCTCCCTCTGGATGCCGTCTCCCAGCAGGGCTGCCATGGGCACCTCCAAATACTGTCCCAGCAGGTCCAGCAGTGCAGTCTCTACCGCTGTCACTACATGGACGCCGGTGCGCAGATCAAAGGTCTGCTGTCCGCGGACGTCATCCTTAATGTGGGCAGCCAGCCACTCCCGGATCCTGCGCAGGGTCATGTGGTAGTCGGACACGCTGCTGCCCTCTGTCAAGCACTTCACGTCCTCCAAGGCCTTGGTAATCTTGGGACCTCCGGGCACCTCTCCAATGCCAGTATTGCCCCGGTCGTCTGTGAGCACCACAATGTTCCGGGTGAAGTAGGGAGCGTGAGCGCCGGAGAGATTGAGCTCCATGCAGTCTCTGCCGGCAACCGGGAATACCTCCATCATGGCAATCTTTGGCGCTTTGGGCATCTGTCATACATCTCCTTTCGATGTAAGAGAAGGGCACAGCTTGCCTGCGGAGGGGAAGCCATCTGCCCTCTGCGCCCTCTCTGTCAAAATTTCGTATTTGTATTGTATCACGGGAGTGTATGGAAAGCAAATGCTATGGGAGGAGGCGCAGACCGCAGCCGTTCCGTCTCAGACGTCAAAACAAGGTGGCCTGCATCTGCAGACCACCTTGTTTAGGGGGACTATTTTCTCTTGAAAAATTAGTTGACAGTTTAGAAAGACATGTCCGTATAGCCGTCTAGCGCGGTAATGCAGTCAGCCAAGGAGGCGGCATCTGAATCCCGATTGGAGATAGCGCGGGTTATGTCCACCGCGTTCCATACGCCGTCGACATAAACCATGTTCCAGGCGTGATACCCGCCGTTCAAATACCCTTTTGCAATGGCGCAGGGAATTCCCTGGCTGCGGCACATAGCTGCGAACAGTGTGGAGAAATCGTAGCAGATCCCGGTTTTATGCTCCAGTATCTGAGCGGTATTGGGCACATAGTTGACAACCTCACCGCGGGCCACCTGCCGGCCCAGTGTGTGGTCGTATGTAAAGTTGGCGGCCATATACCGATAGATTGCGGCCACTTTGTCTCCGTCACCGGTCAAACCGCTGCACAGCTCAGCAGCCTTCTGCCCAACGGTATCATTCGCTGAAAAGGTAATCTCATCCGTGCTGGCCAAGTACGGCGCCATAGGATCGTCCATCTCCACATCCACGCAGGTGCTTGTAACCGACCGGTAGGTTGTGCCGGAGACGTTGCGGTAGAGCGTGATGGTATACTCCCCGTTTCCACCAGTAAAGGCATAGGTGGAGGCGGTTCCCGGCACATAGCAGTAATAGACGGTGTCTGAATCCCGGGTTACACCGACCTTCATTTTCACCTGTAGGGCGGATTGATATAAAACTGTAAAATATCCGTCACAGGCGGTGCTGACGTCGATGGCAGATTCCGCAGCGCGGGCGGGAATGGGAAAGGTTGACATAATAAACAGGAAAAAGCATAAAAAAACAGCAGGAAAACAAGCTGTCCGTTTCATAACGGCAACTCCTTTCGGCAACTGGCTGCCATGCCCCGAGGGGGTTAGGCCCTATAGCTTTGCGTCACAGCCTTTCGACTGCTTTGCTATTATCGTTTGAGTGCCGGACACATATTGTTTCCTGCGCTCAATTTTAAATAGTAGTGTGTGTCCGGGCATAAAAATAGATTCAGTTTCGGCAACTGGCTGCCATGCCCCGAAGGGATTAGGCCCTATAGCTTTGCGTCACAGCCTTTCGACTGCTTTGCCGGTTCGTTCGGAATCGTCGGAACACACCAATATTTTACTTACATATCCTAATCCTTTTAAAGCTCGTTGTCAATGGTTTATTCTATATTTTTCAAAATTTTTGCGAATTTTTTTAAACTATACGGAAGCCGTTGGTCCCAGCTCTTTGTTTTCATCCTTGTCTGTAGCGGTCCGTCCAGTCCTTGCATATCCGCCTCTGCGGGATGGACCTGTACAGAGAGAACAGAGCGAGGGGAAAAAGCCAGCGCCGCGTCTGCGGCGCTGGTCCGGTGTGTTTTTGCGCAGAAGCTTCAGCTCAGGTCTGGATTATGTATTTATGGGGAGCCTTTTCCCAGATACCGTAAGCGGTCAAATCGACGGGAGCCAGAACAATCAGGTTACTGAGGAGGTTTGGATGGCCGCCAGAAGGCGCTGAATTTCGTGGTAATAGAGCAGGTCTTCTGGGTTTTCTCCTGGTGTCCTGGGGTAGGAGTATTCCTCTGGAGAGATAGGTTCCTCTCGAATGATGGCGGCGTAGAGGGACAGGTAGGCGGCATAGTCCCTCCGGATGGCGGCATCCCGCCGGAGCAGCATGACAGTATAGCCGTCGTTAGGTATTCCGCCCTCCATACGGGGAACTTGATTCATCCAGATTTTAATGAGCCCTAGAAATAGAAGCTGCACAGAGAACAGAGTAGGCCAGGCGGCGCAGAGAGACAGCTGGAGTATGCCGGCCGCAGAGACCAGCGCATTGGCGCAGACCCCGCCCAAATGATAGGCCAGAAATGGGACGGCGTCGCCCTGGGGCGGGAGCATGACGCACTGCCCTCCGCGGGTGTTTTGAAGGGAGAGGGCGCGTTTGTGCTTCGACTTGACCTGCAAATGGATGGGACCGATCTGCAAGGAGACCAGCCGATATCCGCTGATCCACCCGCCAATTAGGTGGCCCAGTTCATGGGCGGCCAGGTGGACAGCGGAGGCGACCATCAGAAGAACGGACGCCAGAGCAAGTGAGGTCAGGGACAAGCCTATTGCTGTGGAGAGGATAAAGAGGCTTGCGGTGATACACAGAAGAAGCAGAACGTTTTTAATTCCTTTCATTTCGCCGACTCCTTCACACGGATGAGGGGATGAGGGGCGTAAAGCTCGTTTTCCGCAAGAGCGGGCTCCGATTTCGGAGAAAGCAGGGCGCTCGTTGGGGTGGAAAATTGAAAAAGCACTTCAGCCAGAGCCACCCGACAGCGGCTCTGGCGAAGTGTTTTTTCTCGAAAGCCTGGCTCACTCAGCCTTAATTTTGGAATCCGCTTGGGAGAGCAGCCAAAGAAGGGGCTCCACGACATTTTTCCCCTCATAGGGCTGGCCTTCGTGGTTATGGCCCAGCGCGCTACAGGCGAAATAGCGGACATTCTTGAATTTGACCTCTGCGGTGCGCACGAAGTTGCCAGCGCCGTACTCATCCAAAAAGCTGCGGCACACGGTGTCCCGGGCATCCATATAGCTTTTGCAGGTGTCGGGGTGCTCGGCCAGATACTGCTGGGCTGCAGTCTCACCAACCCGCTCCTCCAGAGTGGGGATGTCGGATTTGTTAATTACGACAGCCAAATTGCGCTTTAAGGTATCCTTGTCCTTCAAGCCGAACATTTTTTCCAAATTGATCAGCATGATGTTCAGAATGTCCTCAAAGTCCTTAGAGCTTGCGCCGTAGGCATTCAGGTCCAGCTTATCCTCCACCTCCATGGCAAATTGGTTCAAGGTCAGCGGATCAATGATAAAGATAAAGCCGTCTGCATAGCTGTAGGCCAAGTTGCTCTGCACATCGCTGCTGCTGGAGAACATTTCGCCGGAGATGTCATACACATAGATGCGCCGGCCAATCTTCTCGTTGGGGAGGGTCAGCATCATCTGGTAAGCGGACAGGGCGTTCAATTCGGTTTTCATCAGCCGGATGCCCTGACTCAGGGACTTCATCGCCAGAGCGTGGTCCTTTTCATCTGTGTCGGAGATGAAAGACATCTCCCATCCTCGGGCGGGAGCGACGTCGTTTATCATCTGATCAAGGGCCATATTGATGTAGCAGGTCTTGCCCACAGAGGGCCCGCCGATCACAGGGAAGGCGTATTGACGGCTGGCAGTGTCGCCGGACAGCGCAATGCCACACTCTGGGCAGTAGCCCTTCAGCTTTCCACGGCCGTTCAAAAAGGTGGTGGGGAGCTTGGCGCCGCAGAGGCAGGTGCGCCGAAGGATACCATATTTGCTGGGGACCAGGTAGGTATGCTTTGCTCCACACTCCGGACACTCATATACCGGGATGAGAAACGAGGCCTGGCAGTCGGGGTTGGGACAGGCGTTCTTGATTTTATTAAGCATAATATAGATCCGGTCAATGAGCCATAGAACGCCGAAACCAATGTAGATACACGCAAAGAACAGGAGCAGCACCGCAATGTGGATCCCGGTGGTGATGGCGGTGATGATGCTGCCGAATACAAAGATGGAGATGGCGGCAATCAGGTTGATCCCGCCGCCGATGGTGAAAATTCCCTTCTCCCGCGCCAGAGCAAATTGGTTCTTGGCGGAGGTGATATTCAACGCCCATGCCTCCAGGATGGTATTGCGCAGATCTATATAGCCCTTCCCAAAGAAATAACTGACCTTTGCAGGTTGCGGTTCTCTTGCCATGATAATTCTCTCTCCTTTATGTGATTCCCAATTCCGTTTTGTGTCACCGGGCCTATATCTCTCCCTGTATTCCCGCCCTCTTCGGGGTATGCGTGCACAAAGAAATTGGGGTTATTTTCAAACTCACGCAGCAGGCACAGGTGCCCGATTGCTGTCGTAGACGTTGTGCTTAAAGGAGATGAAGTAGTTTTTCAGGGAGTGGAAGCCGCCGATGATGGCGCCGCCGTAAATGACGATAGCAACCACGACCATGATTACAATGATAGCGATGGCAATGGCAAAAGCGACGCCGACGAGGGCGTCGTCGCTGTCGTGCCCCACCAAACACGGGATGTTTTTCTTCATTTCTAATACCTCCTAAAAATATAGTTGATATATGTTACTTCCTGTGGAAGAATCCACCTAGCTTTTCGGTGAAACCCTCCTTGCGGCGGACTTCATCGAACAGATAGCTACAGCGGGAGCGGGGGATGATCTGAACAACGGCCTGCTGAAGGTCGGTCAGCTCTTCTTCATCCAGGGACCGCAGATAGCGGAGCATCGGCCGGTAGAGTCCATCTGCCGCTGAATCACTCTTCGCCGCTGTAATGAGATATGTGCACGTCCAGGCGGCGGCCCGTTTCCAGCGGTCGGGATCTTTTTTCGCCAGCTTTTTTATGGCGGAGATATAGTCGTCTGTAAAATCAGAAAACAGCCTGGGGTGATAGAAAATTTGCATCAGTGCCGATACATCTTCCGGGGACTGGAGAAGGGAGAAGAACGCACTGAAATAATATTTGACGTAGGCCTCATAGTCCGCCCTCTGGAAGGAGCACAGGGAGAAATCGGCCTGGGATGTCTGGTCGGAGAGGTTGACCGGACGCCTCCAGGGGGCATGGCTGTTTTCCAGCATTTCACCAGTACAGACCGCCGTTACCTTCTCCAGTCCGGAGAGGCCAACCTTGGTTCGGAGCTGGCAAGTCTGCTGTAGAAGGTCCTTTCCCAGCTTGGAGAGAAATTTGATGCTACAGCCGTCAATGATATTTGTCAGCACCCGGATGGTCTCAGTATCGTTCAAAAGGGCGGGCTCCAACTCGCGGATCATATCCGCGGCAGTCTCTTCAAGGGTGCTGCCCTCTAAGCGGTTTAGACAGGCGAGCACCATGGGCTCCACGGTGAACCCCTGTTGAGAGACAATAAGCCTGCGCTGGTTCTCATAGAAGCGCCAGAATTCCTCGTCCGGGTGGGATGAAGCCTCGATCTTTCGGGCGCAAAGCCG
The DNA here is from genome assembly GCA_944387745.1 of uncultured Oscillospiraceae bacterium. The sequence continues at coordinate 6,590 of CALXGD010000122.1, read as the reverse complement.
TGCGGCGATGGGGCCGCCCCCTGGTGTCTCCAGCAGATGCTGCTCAAAGCGGGTGATCTGTTCCTCTGGAAGGGCCTCTGCCGCCTCCACATAGCTTGTGCACAGCTGGTCCAGACGGGTGGAGCTCTTCAGCGTCTCCATGAAGATATGCAGGACGTCCTCAAACAGCACCGGGTTATGGGAGACAGCAAGCAGGACCTCTACGATGGTCCGCTCACTGCCGTCAATATGGGTGAGGTTATCCAGCAGAACGGAGAGCAGCTTGGAGACGGGCTGCCCGTCCTGTAGGCCCCCGGAAAAGGGATAGCTCCGTATTAGCCAATGGATGTAGAAGCTGTTGGTAAACAGGTTTTTGTGCCCGGTGAGGTACAGCAGCAGCTGGTCTATACTGTTGGCGGAATTTAGGTATTCCAGATACCTTTTGTACTGCTGGGGCGCGGCACCGGAGATCCTCTGCAGCAGGTTGTCCAGAACGGCACAGGGCTCTGTGGCATCGCCGGAATGTTGATACAGAGTTTCCTGAAGCAGGTCAAACAGAGTGAAGATCATAAAATCTGCATATCTGCACGTAAAGCTCCAGAATTCTGCCATGGAATTTGGAGAGAGAACCCAGCTGTTTTCCTGCGACTTAACCAAAAGCCTGCTGCCCGCGTCGGCGTTATCTGCCTCGGAGCAGTGCTGTGTCCCGAAGGAGAGAACGGCGCTCAGGCGCTCCTCAGAGAAGTCAAATTCATCGTGCTTCAGCAGCCGGAAATAGAGGTAGGCGGACTCCAGGCGGCCGTTGATCTCGTGGAAGGCCGTTGTATCGAGAAATGCGCCGAAGGCGTCGACCTCTTCAAAATCCATGGAGAGGCTGGCCGCCATTGCCTGGGCGAAGCTGCCGGGCTCAATCCCCTGGGTCATGTAGCCGCCGGAAAAATCCATGACCATATGCCGGCTGCTCTGATACTCTGCGGCGTAGTTGAAGTAGTTGGCGTCTGGGCGGACGCCGATGATGTGGAAGTTTAGGCCCTCCTCCCGGAGCCTGGGAGAGCGCAGCGCCTCATGGTCCCCTACATAGGTGTTAAAGGTAAACTCTTTGGCCAGGGACAGAGGGAAAATGCGCTGGACGGCAGCCGCCCACAGCACAAGATTTTCCCGGGTGTCATTTAAATAGAAAGGCACGCCGGCGTCCCGGGCGGCAAGGACCATTGCGATGATCTGTGCGCACTCCCCCTCCTTATCAAAGAGAAATTCGTTCAGCTGCTCGTCGTTGATGACGGAGGCATATTGGGAAATCTGCAGGGGCGGAAGGGGCGGCACCGGAGAGGGAGCGTTCAGCTCCTCCTCCGTCATTGCCGTTTTGATGTAGGGCTCTGCAAAAAATTCCGACGGTCTGCAGGGGAGCGCATCGCGGTCAAAGACCAGGGCATAGATAATGTAGTTCCCAAAGCGGCCGGAGTAGTCCTTGCCCAGATAGGTGGACTGTGCAACGCAGCCGCGGCCGGTGGGAAGGACAAAGTAAGAAAAGGAGTAGGGGAACACATCTGCAATTTCCTGGTCCGTAGGGGCGAGATTCAGCTCCTTCGGAGCGAGGTACTGCATAGCGTCTTTAATAGCGACGCACTCGGCCTCTGTAATGCCCTCGGAGCGGGAGTAAATCATATACCCCTTCTCAGCGGAATTCCCGTTTTTCCAGGAAGTGTATATGTACTGCAAAGCTTCCACGACAGCACCTCCTCAGGCTGTGGGAATGATCTTTTCCTGTGCCAGAATCCACAGGAAGGGGTCGGCGACACGGAAGGGGCGGAATTTTGGAATCTTATTGTCCATGTCGGGATTGCTGCCCAGGGCGCTCAAACCGAAGAATGCAAAGTGAGAGAACTGGGTGGAGACAGTCTGGAACAGCTCCAGGCCCAGCCAGCTTTCCACCAGACTCTGCATCTCTTCATTGGTATCCTGAAAATCGATCTTGTCAAAGACGCCCTTCCGAATGTGGGAGGAGTCGTTTTTCAGGCAGCTGGCGGGGTCTAACAGATCGTCTACTGCGTCGATCTTGGTGAAAGCGATGGCGATGGGAATGTCGATTTTCTTGCTCATATCAGTGAGACCGGAGCCGGTGCGGATAATCTCAATGGTCCGGTTTAAAATTGTGTTCACATCCGTGTTCTCCTCCGGCAGGCGGAGCTTTCCCTGCAGCTGATCCCGCACAGAGGGGAGCTGCAGCGGGTCCAAAAGCAGAATGAAGCCGGAAGAGTGGTACAGATAGCGATTAAAGGTCTGCATCGACGCCAGAGAATTCAAATTTTCTCCTGCGGTATCAAAAAAGGTCAGAGATACCGCGTCGTTGACGGCTTTCTTAAACAGACCACCCTTTCTCTGGAAGATCAGGGAGTAGATCAGAGGGTCCACATCTCCCGCGTCGGAGCCGCGCACGCAGGTGCGGCGGCGGTACAGGGGGTCATAAAACTCCGTGCGGTAGCGGTTCAGCGTCTTGTCGCCGCAGGCCATCAGGGCGCAGTTAAAGGAGCGGCCGATCTCATTTTTCAGCTGATTGATTAAAACAGCCACATAGTTGCTCTTGCCGGTCTCCTTGGCGCCGATAATGGCGATGGGATAGCTCTTTGCGGTTCCGATATTGAGGGGAAGCTCGCCGCCGCATTTGGGGCAGACCTTGGTAACCAGGGGCTGGCCGCACTCCTCACACACAGGTTTTTTGGTGTTTGCAGGGTGCTGAGGCATCCTGTCGATGGCGTGCTGGCACTTGGACGCGGTGCTGGTATTGGAGCAGATGTATTCAATGCTGTCCAGGCTTTGGAGCTCGAAGCATCGGGGGCATAGGAACTTACCGGTCACACAATCGTCTCCTTATATTGTATTTCCCGCCTTACATGCAATTTTGAAGGCTTTGTAGTTTTTGTCATTTAGGAAAAACAGCTTCAATCTCGTCTCCGCGCGGAGAGGGGAGATCTCCAGCTCAAAGGTGTGCCTGTCTTTGATTTCTGTATTCTCGTTGACGGAACACAGCATATCGCCGTCGCTTCGCTTCCGCGGGGTGCTCTTAAACTTGCTGACAACGGCGAAGGCCGGAAACACACATCCGCCGTTCGTTTCAATTTCAATGGTCAGAGTGCTCTTTTTGTGAAAGAAACTGGGTTTTTTATACTTAAAGGTGTAGAATACGTCCTTTTGAGGCTCGTTGCTCAACAGGGCGCGGCAGGCCTCGGAGTAGATCCGGTGTCCGTCATTTTCAAAATAGGTGTACACCTCTGCGTAGAAGGTGCCCGAGGCGGGATTGGAGATAAGGATTCCCTCATTTGCTTCGTACTGCCGTTTACTGCACTCAATTTTGTGGGCCAGGGGGTCGTCGATGCCGGTTGGGTAACCATCCATTCGATAGATCAGCACAGACCGATCAATCTTTTTTGGCCACGTGAAATTCACATACATTTCCGTTGCGGAGGCATTCAGATCAAAGGAGATATCTTTAACCCCAGGAACAGAGGAGATATAGGCCGCACTGTTTAAAATCACATTGGAGGCGCTGATGACACCGGGAATAATATAACACTCTCCCACAAAGTTGAGCCGGAATTCCGCCTCGGTGGGGCTCTTTAAATTGAGGTCGATCTTTTCGTATTTGGATAGAAGCTCGTCCAAATCGTAGATGGTCCCCACCGCGTAGTCCGGAAGTCTTTTTCCGTAGAAGAGGATCACGTCCCACTCGGACTGGGACCACCGGGCCTGAAATACACTGTCATTCAGCTGCACGGAGAAATTTTGCAGCGGCTTTGCTGGCTTTTGGGGAACAGCGGAGAGATATGCTTTCTCAGAAAAGTAGGTTTTCCCGTTGAGCGTATGTCCTGCACTGACGGCGAACCAGTAGTGGGCGCCGTTATTCAGATCGCTGATCGTTATCCCGTCTAGTCGGGTGCAGGGCACCGGCGAGTAGGCGCTGTCGTCCTGGGGGCGCTCCAGCCCGCAATATTGGGCGAGGCGGATCTCTGTCACCGTGGGATCCCTGTGCCAGGACAAGGTAATCATGGAGTCGCCGCCGACGGCTTTGAGGTGGGTGACGTTCCCGACGACTGCGGTGGCCTCCTCTAATCTTGTGGCCTGAGAGTACACGCCGATACGGACTGCAAATACGGAGTAATACAAAACCGTATTTTGGGGGATGCGGCTGTCTGTAAAGGTGAGCTCCCTCCCGCTGTACACAGTCGTCCCATCAGTGGGGCTGTTTGGGTATGTATTTTCTTTTCGAACGACCTGATAGGAGACAGCGCCCACTGAGGGGCTGGGGTTCCAGGACAGGACCAGCTCGTCCCCCACGCGCCGGCTGTGCAGAGCGGACACCGGATCGGGGGGAAAGCGTTTGACGCTCTGGTTCAGCTCATCCGAGTCAGAAATAAGTCCGGTAAGCTTCATGGCGATGGTGAAGGCCGCATCGCCGGAGGTGCTCCGCATGGCGGCAAGCTGGCTCTCCACAGTTTTCAGCACATCCGACACCCTCCCGGAGACGGAGGGATCCACCTGGAAGCCCCTGGCCTTTGCCTGATCAATCTTTGTCTGAGCCGCATACATGCGCTTATCCTGAATGTCCTGCATAATGGCGGCGATGGTATCTGCGGCCTGACTGCGCTCGTCCTGGATAGTCTTTTCCAGGGCCAGGATGTCTGAATGATTAGGCCAAAACGCCTTTGCCTCTTTTACAAGGCGCTCCGCCTCTTCCAGGGCCTTTTCCGCATATTTCTGCTTGGCCTGCCGCAGCAGCTCCACTGCCCGGTCCATCTTGGTGAGGTCAAAGCCACACTTGGCGCAGACTTTTGCGGAATTGTTGTTTTCGGCCCCGCAGGAGGGGCAGAGGATCACCAGGGGCTTTCCGCACTTGGTGCAGTTGACCGTGCCCGCGGGGTTTTCTGTGCCGCACAGGCCGCATACAATCTTGTTTTCCGGCAGGGCATAGCCCATGTACTCGCAGTAGTGATTGATATAGACAGAGGCGTCGGACACACTGAGATGGTACTGCCCCACGGCAATATCAATAAGGCCCTCCTTCATCTTAGGCTCGATGCGCTTTTGATTGCTGAGGGCGAGCTCGTCGACGGCGTCGTTTACCACTCCATACTTCGTGAGATTGACATAATTGTCGTATTTCCGCTTACTGGCCGTATCCTTGAAAATCGTCACGCACAGACCGCACAGAGACTGAACGGCGTTGTCACGGCCGGACTTCTCCCCCTTCGCCAGGATCTTTTTCTTCATGGAGTCGGCGGCCTCGCACAGCTGACTACAGGAAGAGGTGGAAGCAAGGCCCAGGAAGTCATACAGAGTTTTATCCTTCAGATCCAGCTGCTGCATGAAATTTTTTACGTTCCTGACCTGAGTCTTGTCCAGCACCTGGGAGAAATCGAGTTTCTCCTCCTTTTTCCCGCCCTTTCCAAACATGCGCTTAATCTCATCGGCGGAAATGCCGTATGTGCCGTACTTCCCCACCAATTGTTTTAAGTCTTTCTCAGAGAGGGTATCGCCCTTGGCCCGGTATAGCTTTAGCTTGCTTTCTAACTCTTTCAGTTTGCCGACCTTGAGCTGCTTTGCCTTATCTGCCTCCTGCTTCCGGGCGGCCGGGTCCAGCATTACCTTCTTGATGTCCTCAAGCGCCGAAAGATTTTCGCTGGCCTTAGCCTTCTTGACCGGGTTGGTTTGCTCCCGGGACCACTGGGCCTGCTTTTGGGAGATGGCCGCCTGGATCTTGTCAACGCTGTTCTCCGGCGGGTCAAAGGGGAGTTCTAGAAGGATGAAATAGTTGTCCATGGTCGTTCTGCCTCACTTCACTGGTATGGGCGCGCGCCCTGCGGCGGCCAGAAATTGGTCAGTTGACGCTGGAGTTGCTGCTGCGGCGGATCGCGTCGGTCATCTCCTGCTCGGTCAGCGCCTCGGTGGTCTGGAATTCAGCCTCCACCTCGCGGCCGTCCTTCATCTCCTTGGCGTGGAGGTGGAGCAGGCCGGACTCATCCAGGCGGAAGGTGACCTGAATCTCGGTATCCACGGTAATTCCTGCGGGGAGAGTGAGTTCTGCCGTGCCGATCTCCTTGCCTAGGTCGGTGTCCACGATGGGGTCAGAGGACAGGCACTCCATCACGTTGAACTTGGCGGACTGCTGGTTGTTGACGCGGGGATAGAAGGAGTTCATGGCGGTGGCAGGCAGCTCGGCGTTGCGGATGATGATATTGAACAGCTTCAGCTGATCGTCGTTGTCGTATGCCACCGTGCCGAAGCTGCGGCTGGAGACATTGATGATCTTCACATCCTCGCCGGGCAGGCGGCCGCCCCGCATGGGAATGTTGGCTTTCTTAGCCTCCTTCTGGAGGTCCATCTGGCCGTTGTCGATCTGCTCTTTGACCTCTTCCAGGCTCTTGCCCTGCTGCTTGGCGATTTCCTCCAGAACAATGTTGTACTCACTCATCTTATTAGCGTAGATGGCGGCACCCTTGGCGACAGACTCGTCGGGATCGAACATCTTGGTTTCGTTTCCGAACTCATCCTTGACGCGGCTCATCACCTGGGGCTTCTTAGCGGAGCCGCCCACCAGCAGGATCTCACCGACATCC
>CALXGD010000121.1 GCA_944387745.1 uncultured Oscillospiraceae bacterium | reverse complement strand
TCGTCGATGGCGTTGGACAAAATCTCAAAGACGGCGTGCTCACAGCCCTCCAGCCCGTCGGAGCCGAAGATGACGCCGGGGCGCTTGCGCACCCGGTCGGCCCCCTTTAGGGCGGAGATGGAGTCGTTTCCGTAGCTTGCTTTTCTCGGTGCCATAAATTTGCTGCCTCGCTCTTCCATACGCATATACTCAGATTTGAACAGATCCCCCAATTCTGTCCGCCGGTTCCCGGCCCCGGACAAGCCCGGATGTGGCCGCCGCAAAATCAAACCTAGGGAGACCAGACCTCACTTCAGTCCAACGCCTCCCCCGGAGAGGGAGCCATCTCGCCCAGGAGGGACAGAATGAACTGGGGAATAGAATTATGATACCCATTTCTCTCTGGAAAGTCAAGGAAGGCTCTCCTTTTCCCAGGTGCTCCGCCGGGCCGCCCGGCACATTGGTCCGAAAGCATCCCCCAGACATAAGCCGCATAAAAAACCATCCGCAGCCCAAACTGTACCTGAAAGGGGGCGCCAAATTTGGCTTTTTTTCAGGTCATAGAGGAACAGGAGGGCATTGAGGCCAGTATCCTCTGGGGGCTGGCGCTCCAGGGCCGCGGCCTTGGAGCTAGCTCGGCCCCCCAGCATCCGGCTCTGCTGGTGGTCTCCCCAAAGGCCGCAGTTCGTCAGCCGCCCTTTGCAGGGTCCTGCCGCACCGCCTTGCTGTCGGGGGACACCCCGCTTCCCGGCTGGCAGCTTCAGGCGGCCAGTGCCGTCAGCTATGGGGCCGGGCCTAAGAACACCCTCACCCTCTCCAGCCGGGAGGGGCGGAGGCTCTGGCTGGCCCTCCAGCGGGAGTTGGTCACCATTCAGGGCCAGGTGGTGGACCGGCAGGAGTTTCCCTGGATTCTGGGACACGGCTCCTCTCCCCAGGCGGCCCTGGCTGTGGCGGGGGCCCTCCTCCTGCTGGGGGTGCCGCCGGAGCGCCTCCCCTCCCCTTAATTTTCAACTGAATCCTGGTATCTCACTTTACTGCGGCCTCTGCTCCGACTCTCTGGACGCCTCCGCCCCGCTGCCGGGACTTGTCTTTCCCCTATAAATATGCTATGATAGCAAAACTGATTTCCAAATTTCCCGGCGGCTGCGCCGGAGCAGATTTTTGGGAGAACGGAGGCAAAAGAGGAATTTTATGGACTATTTTCACCTGAATATGGACCGTGAGGCCCTTCTGAAGCTCAGCACTCTGGGTCTGGCCCATCTGGGGGACGGGGTGTTCGAGCTGATGGTCCGCTCCTGGCTGTGTCTCCACGGGAAGGCCAAGGTAAAGGACCTGCACCGGGCCACAGTGGCCTATGTGGCCGCCCCCGCCCAGGCCGCCGCTGCGGAGCGGCTGCTGCCTCTCTTGACAGAGGAGGAGGCGGACGTGTACCGCCGGGGACGGAACACCGCCCCCCACTCGGTGCCCCGGGCGGCCACAAGGGCCCAGTACCAGTCCGCCACCGGCCTGGAGGCCCTGCTCGGCTGGCTCTACCTACAGGGCCGCACTGACCGCCTCAACCAGCTATTCGATGCCATGATGGCGGAGGAAGCATGAACATCATTCCCATCACGAAACAGAAAAAGCGCTATTTAGACCTGCTCCTTCTGGCCGATGAACAGGAGAGCATGATCGACCGATACTTGGAGCGTGGTCATATGTTCGCTCTAATGGACGGCGGCCTCCGGGCAGTATGCGTAGTGACCGACGAGGGGGACGGCATCTTGGAGCTGAAAAATCTGGCGGTCTCTCCCCAGTATCAGCGCCGCGGCTACGGCAGCGCCCTCATCCATTTTCTAATACAGCAGTACCGTCTCAATTTCCGTCTGTTTCAGGTGGGAACTGGAGACAGTCCTCTTACCATCCCCTTCTATCAGCGCTGCGGCTTCCAAATTTCTCACCGCGTCAAAAATTTCTTTCCAGACAATTACGACCACCCCATCTATGAGGGCGGTAGACAACTAACAGATTTGGTCTATCTGACAATGGAACTGTAACGAGGTGATTTTCCATGCCCCTTGACGCACTCTGCCTGTCCGGCCTGGTCCGGGAGCTGGACCAAATTGTCACCGGCGGCAAGCTGGACAAAATTTATCAGCCCGGCCGGGACGAGATTCTCCTGGCCCTCCGCACTCCCGCCCAGGGCAATGTTCGGCTGCTCCTGTCCGCCAATCCCAACCACCCCCGGCCCCAGCTCACCCAAATTCCCCGGGAAAACCCGGACAAGCCCCCCATGTTCTGTATGCTCCTGCGGAAGCACCTGTCCGGGGCCCGAATCCTGGCGGTGGAGCAGCCCCATCTGGAGCGGGCGGTGGTCTTTACATTAGAGGCCCTCAGCGAGCTGGGGGACCGAGTGGAGCGAAAGCTGGTCCTGGAGATGATCGGCCGGCGCTCCAACCTGATTCTGCTGGACGGAGAGGGGCGGATCCTGGACTGTATGCGCCATGTGGACGCCGGCCTCTCTGAGGGGAGTGCCAACCAACGGCTGCTCCAGCCGGGGATGTTCTACCGCCTCCCCACCGCCCAGGACAAGCTGGACCCCACCGCCCAGAGCCGGGATGAGCTGGAGCGTCTGCTGGCCTCCGCCCCCCAGGAGATCCAGGCCAACCGGTGGCTGCTAGACACCTTCTGCGGTCTCTCCCCTCTCATCTGTCGGGAGCTGGCGTTTCAGGCGGGCGGGAGCACAGACGTGCGTCTGAACCAGCTGGGGGCCGCCGGCCAGGACCGACTGTTGGAGGCCCTCGGCTCCCTCCTTGCCCGGTTACAGAGCCAGGATTTCATCCCCACTCTGCTCTCCCGGGACGGGGCCCCCTGGGACTTCACCTTCCTGCCCATCCACCAGTATGAAAATCAGGCGGACTGCACCGCCTTTCCCACCTTCTCCCAGCTCCTGGACCACTTCTATGAGCAGCGGGAGCACCTGGAGCGGGTGAAGCAGCGGGGACAGGACCTGATCCGCTCCGTCACCACCGCCCGGGACCGCACCAGACGAAAAATCGCCCACCAGGAGCAGGAGCTCTCCGCCACCCAAAACCGGGACCGGCTGCGGGAGCTGGGGGACATCCTCACTTCCAACCTGCACCGAATGGAGCGGGGCATGACCCGCCTTGTGGCGGCGGACTACTATGACCCGGAGGGGCGGGAGGTGGAGATCCCCCTCAATCCCCTGCTCACCCCCCAGCAGAACGCCGCAAAATATTATAAGGAGTACAACAAGGCCAAGACCGCTCAGACGGTGCTCACCCAGCAGCTGGAGAAAAATCGCCGGGAGCTGGACTACTTAAACAGCGTCCTGGACACCATCCCTCTGGCGGAGGGGGAGCGGGACCTGGCTGAGATCCGCCAGGAGCTCACCGACACCGGCTACCTCCGGCGTCCGGCAAAGGCCAGGGGCCGGGAAAAGCGGGTGACCTCTAAGCCGATGGAGTTTCTCTCCTCCGCTGGGCTGCGCATCTCCGTGGGGAAGAACAACACCCAAAACGACCTGCTCACCTGCAAGCAGGCCTTTAAGAGCGACCTGTGGTTCCACACCCAAAAAATTCACGGCTCCCACGTGATCCTGTGGACCGAGGGGCGGGAGCCGGACCTTCAGAGCGTCCAGGAGGCGGCGTGTCTGGCCGCCTGGTTCTCCCAGGCCCGGAACAGCAGCAAGGTGCCGGTGGACTATACTCCGGTCAAATATGTCAAAAAGCCCGCCGGCGCCCGGCCCGGCATGGTGGTCTACACCACCTATGAGACCGCCTGGATCACGCCTGACGAGGGACTGGTCAAAGGCCTGCGCCGCCTCTGACCGCCCCGCCGGGGAGCTGCTCTCCGCAGGACAGGGGGACTGCTCCGCTCCACATAGGCGCCGCCGATGTGGAAAAATGTTCGGCCAATTTCCCAACCCTTTGACAGCGTCCCCATCTGTTCGACCCTCTCGGACTCGAAATCAGCCGGATTGCCCCGTTTTTCCACGACAGGTTTTTCTTTCTCTTTCCACAGATCCACTATATAATGTGGTCATGTGTTCAAAAAGAGAGGAGAAAGCCCCATATGATGGAAATCAAAATTGCATCCCGCTCCTGCCTTGACCAGCAGGGACGCCCCCGCACCTTCCACTACGCACTGACCATAGACTCTGTGGAATCCGGCAGTTTTTTCTGCGAAACCTATGGAGTTCAGGTCTCGGAGGAGGGCGGCGACGTGTCCTCCATTCCCGGGATCACCACCAGCGCCTCCCGCATCGACGAGCTGCTGACCCTGCTGGTGGAGCACGCCGTGGGCCCCACCTCCCTGCAGGACGTGGTGGAGGACTGGCTATAGTACCCCCTCCCCTCCGGTCCCCGGCACAGCTGCGTCTGTGCCGGGGACCCTCTATTTTCCCCATCCCTCCCAGGCACGTCTGCCGATTGACCTCTCCCCCAGGTGTCCCCCGCCCTCAGAGGCGGGCGCACAAACGAATTTTGGATGCTGTATTGATTTACCAGTTTCATTTTAGTATAATAACACGGATAATTTCAATACGGAGGGAGAACCATCTATGGGAGATTCATTTCAGATCATGGTTGTTATGGTCGCCTATATGCTGGTGGTCATCGGCATCGGCATTGCCTTTGCCCGAAAAGCCAACCAGAGCTCGGATGACTACTTTTTGGGCGGACGGACGCTGGGCCCCTGGGTCACAGCTATGAGCGCCGAGGCGTCGGATATGTCCGGCTGGCTGCTCATGGGGCTGCCCGGCGTGGCCTATTGGTGCGGCATCGCGGACGCATCCTGGACCGCCATCGGCCTGGCAGTTGGAACTTATGTCAACTGGCTCATTACATCCAAGCGCCTGCGCCGCTACAGCGAAAAGGCCGACGCCATCACGCTGCCTGAATTTTTTTCCAACCGCTTTCACGAGCGGGACAAGATCATTATGACCATCGCCGCCCTATTCATTCTCATCTTTTTCACCGTGTACGCGGCCAGCTGCCTGGTCACTTGCGGAAAGCTCTTTTCCACCCTCTTCGGTCTGGGCTACGTGCCCATGATGATCGTAGGCGCGATCTTTGTCCTGGTATACACCATCATCGGCGGCTTCCTGGCGGAGAGCGCCTCTGACTTCATGCAGGCTGTGGTTATGATCGTGGCACTGCTGGTCATCGTCGTCACCGGCACCGTCTCCGCCGGCGGTCTGGGGGCTGTGGTGGACAACGCCGCCTCCATCCCCGGCTTCCTGGAGTTTTTCGGAATCGCCTCCCCCATCACGGCGGACGGAGTGCAGCAGGCGGTGAACGGAGTGCCTCAGTTCGGCGAGGCCGGGGACTACAGTCTCCTCAGCGTGGCCTCCTGCCTGGCCTGGGGCCTGGGCTATTTCGGGATGCCCCAGGTCCTCCTGCGGTTCATGGCCATTCGCAGTGAGCACGAGCTCACCCACTCCCGTCGCATCGCCACCGTCTGGGTCCTGATCTCCCTGAGCGTGGCGGTGTTTATCGGCATTATGGGCCGTGCCCTCTTCCCTACCGCCCTAACCACGGAGTCGGAGGCGGAAAACATCTTCATTCTCCTGGCCACTAATCTGCTACCCCCTGTGCTGGCCGGCCTGGTGATGGCCGGCATCCTGGCGGCCACCATCAGCTCCTCTGACTCCTATCTGCTGATTGCGGCCTCCGCCTTCTCCAAGAATATTTTCCAGGGGCTGCTCCACCGGAAGGCCAGCGACAAGCAGGTGCTGATGGTCTCCCGTCTCACTCTGCTCATCATCACCGCCGTGGCCATCGTCATCGCCCTGGACGAGAACAGCGTGATTTTCTCCATCGTCAGCTTCGCCTGGGCGGGCTTTGGCGCCACCTTTGGGCCTCTGATGCTTATGAGCCTGTTCTGGAGGCGAATCAATCGGGCCGGAGCGGTGGCCGGTATGCTCTCCGGTGGCTGCATGGTTTTTGTCTGGAACCTGCTGGTCCGGCCTATGGGCGGCCTCTGGGACATCTATGAGCTGCTGCCCGCCTTCCTCTTCTCCTGCGTTTGCATCGCCGTAGTCTCCCTGCTGACTGCGCCCCCCTCTCAGGAGATCCAGGCGGAGTTTGACCAGGTCCGCAGCGGTCGGTAACGGCCCGGCTTTCCCTTTAGAATTTTCTCATGTCTCACCCATCAGTTCCCCGTCTGCGCCGGGCGCAGGCGGGGAGCTTCTGTTTTAAGCCGCCTTTTCCCCATCCCGCCGCAGGAGCTCCGGACACTCTAAATTCCTATTCTCAGCAGGGAAATATGTCCACTATCTGTGTACTTCTCTGGTCCTTTAAAAGATTATGCCTCAAAATTTCCCTTAAAAGTTAGCGAAGCTTAAAAACCCACTTGTCAAAGAGGCTGATATCCTTTATAATATTTTTATATGCGGCCTATTATTTCCGCGGTCGAATGTGTCGAAAAAATAAAATATACGGGGACATTCGTCGAAACCGGAGGTTGTCCAACCGGGCAGGCTGTCCGGCGCTCTACCCTTCCGGCCCCCTAAAGGCGGAGACACACTCACCAATCAGGATTTTGAATACAGACACAGGTTTTCGCATGAAAAGAGAGAAAAACGGAACAGGAAACCGAGGTCAGAACAAATGGGAGAACAAATTTTGACTTCGCCTGAGGGCGAGGCCCTTCCGGAGGAGATTCAGGAACAATTTCAGGAGCAGATTGAGGAGCTGCAGCGGCGGGCCGCCAAGGACGCCCTGACAGGCCTTCTGAACCGGGCCACCATGGAGCTGCACATCACCCAGCGGCTCCAGGCCATGGGACCGGAGGACAACTGCGCCCTGTTTATCGTAGATCTGGACAACTTCAAACAGGTCAACGACACCCTGGGCCACCCGGCGGGAGACCAGGCCCTGCGGAAAATGAGTCAGATTCTCTCCGGGCTGTTCCGGGCCAGCGACATCGTGGGCCGCCTGGGAGGCGACGAGTTCGCCGTGTTCCTCTGCGGTCAGATGTCCGACGAGCTGGTCCTGAAAAAGGCCGCAGACATCTGCGAGCAGGCCCATCTCGTCCTGGGGAACCAGGAGAACACCCTCGACCTCACCGCCAGCGTGGGCGTATACCTGGCCGACCAGGGGCAAAAGCTCTCCAGCCTGTATCAGGCGGCGGACCTGGCTCTGTACAAGGCCAAAACCGCCGGCAAGCACCGCTTCTGCCTCAAAACCCGAAAGGGCTACCGGGAATCCGACCTGGTGAACTTCCGGCCGGTGAACGTCCTCTCCCTCCAGGGGCTTCTGGAGCAGCTGGGCAGCGGCGTGGCCCTGCTGGAGATGGGGGAGGTCCCCCAGGTGACCTATGTCAGCCCCAGCTTCTGCCGGATCCTGGGAACGGACGCCGACTCTATGGCCCTTCCCATCCCCCTGTCCAAGCTAATCCACCCAGACGACCTGGTGTCCCTGGAGCGCGCCCTGGAGGAGGGCCTGCAGAAGAGGGCCGCCGTGGAACACACCCACCGGGTCTCCGGAGACGGGGGCAAGACCTGGCACTGGTGGCAGGTCCGCGGCATCCAGGTGGACCACGACAGCCCCAACCCGGTGATACTCATCACCACCACTGACATCTCCCAGCTGAAGGAGGATGAGCGCTCCCAGACGTTCCTCAACCGCAAGCTCCAGGCCGCCCTGGATCAGACCGCCAAGCGGCTGTGGGAGGTGGACATCACCTCCGGCCTGTTCCGCATCTACACCCGGGACGGGAAGTACCACGCCCTGGGGGACGGGAACGCGCACTTCCTGGACCACCTGATCCAGGGCGGGTGGATCCACCCCAACTCCGTGTCCCGCTTTAAGATCTTCGCCCACGACCTGCTCAGCGGGCGGGCCCAGGGCTTCGGCAACTTCGCTGTCCGCAGCCAGGAGACCGGCTCCTACACCTGGGTGGCCGTCTCCTATCGGACGCTGTTTGACGATGTGGGCCGGGCGGTCCAGGCGGTGGGCGTGCTGGAGGAGCTGCCCCAGGGCCTCACCGCCGCAGACGGCTGGTATTCAGACCAGCGCCGCCTGCCGGAGCGCCTGCTGGCAGATCTGATCCTGCGCATGAAGGCCAACCTGGAGCTGGATACGGTGGAGAGCCTCTGGAGCGAGGGGACGGACCTCAGCGGCCAGGTCCAGGAGACCCGGTGCTCCCAGATCCTGCTGTCAGAGCGGCAAAAGCTCTTCTGCCCCGGGGAGCAGGAGGAATTTCCCCTCTATTTCGACCGCGAGGCCCTCCTGCGCATGTACCGCCAGGGGCGGCACTGGCTG
>CALXGD010000120.1 GCA_944387745.1 uncultured Oscillospiraceae bacterium | reverse complement strand
TGCTCGTCTTGCTCCGGTGTATCTGTCCGTTCCGGTGCGCTGGTGTCCACCGATTCTGTGACCTCTGGTGTGTTGGTGTCTGCTGGTGCGTCCTCATCGGTGGATGTGCAAGCTGCAAGAGACAGGGCCAACGCAAGGAACAGAATAAAGGCCAACGTCTTTTTCATACTAAAATCCCCCATCGTTTCAGCAGTTGTTCTGTGCTCATTATAACAGCCCATGGAATTGATTTGTCGCCTGGAGTTCAGAGAATCGCCAAGGGGGCGGGGCGTTCTTTTGCACAGCTTCAAAACTGGTCAGGTGCGCCAGCTTATAGCCCCGAGGCGGGCTCCTCCACAAGGTCGGGGAAGGCGTAGTAGAGGTAGGTCTGGAGTACCGCCTCGCTCATCATGCCGGAGAAGCCCAGGATGAGCTCCCCCTCTCCGTTAAGAAAGAAGGTTGTGGGAAAGCCCTGAAGCCCATAGCTCATAACGCCGCTGAGTTCACTGTCGTAGTAAACCGGGAAGGTGTAGCTCTCTTCCTCCAAATAGGCCTGGGCGGATTCCCGGGTGTCGCCCATGGCATCCAACACATTCACCATAAGAAATTGAATGTCATCCCCATAGGTCTCATAGGCCTGCTGGAAGTGGGGCATCTCCTGGCGACAGGGGGGACAGTTGGCGGCCCAGAAGTTCAAGATGGCGGGCCGGCCGTCCAGCAGTTCCAGAAAGGACTGTGGCTCTCCGGCGCTGTTCTCCAGCTGAAAGTCTACGGCAGGAATCGGGTCGGGTAGCTCCGGGCGGGAAGAGGCCTCCTCCTGGGCTGCCTGGCCGGATAAGCGGGAATAGAGGAGACCGGCGGTGAGAAACAGGCCAGCGAGCAGGACAAAAAGGATCAGAGCGGTCTTTTTTTGTCTCATAAAAGATTCCCTCCAAGCAAAGAGCCGTTAAATCAGGATGAGCAGCAGCCGATTCATGGTGCCGGTGGCCATGAGAAGGCCGACTGCGATCAGCAGGATACCGCAGATCTTGTTAATGATGCTGTAGTGCAGCTTGATCCACTGGAATGCGCCCCGCAGGGACTGGATGAGCAGAGCACTCAGCAAAAACGGGATGCCCAGTCCGGCGGAGTAGCACAGCAGCAGGAGGACTCCCGTCAGAGTGGAGCCCTGCTGAGAGGCCAGCATCAGTGCGGAGCCCAGAAAGGCGCCAATGCAGGGAGTCCAGCCCACCGCAAAAACCATGCCGAACAGCAGGGCGGAGGCAAAGCCCATGTTCTGGGTGTGATGAAATCCCTTGGACCCGCGGAAGAACGGAAGCTCAAACAGCCCCAGGAAGTGCAGGCCAAAGAAAAAGACCACCAGTCCGCACAGAAGATTGACTGTTGTCTGGTGCTGGGTGAAGAAGGAGCCAATGGTGCCGGCGAATGCGCCCATGGCCACAAACAGGGCGGTAAAGCCCATTACAAAGGCAATGGCGTTGGTGAGCGCGCGGCGGGTAGATTGCTCTGCTGTGCCGCCGGCAAAATAGGACAGATAGACCGGCAGCATAGGCAGCAGGCAGGGAGAGATAAACGTAATCAATCCCTCTAAAAATGTGACCAGATAGGGCATAGATCAATCCCCCTGTGAGTTTCGGAACAGCCAAGCGCGCAGAGCTTTCCAGAGGTCGTAGGTCAGCGCTCCCCAGAAGCCGCCGATGGCCATGGACCAGAAGGGGGTGGAGGCGAGGGGGCAAAAGCCGCTGCACAGCTGAGTCCGGTAGTAGAGATAGCCAGTCCCCAGGCCCAGAAGAATAGAGATCAGGCCTGGAAGCCGTGTGTGAATAGACCGTTTCATCATAAAGCCTCCTGTTCGAAGTGTCAAGTATAGATGTCAATACCATACCGGAGATGGGGGAAGAATTCTGTGACGAAATCACATACCCTTTTATGATAGTCCCAATTCTGTTGTGTGTTCCTGCCTCCTAAGGTTGTTGCAAAATATCTATATGCCTTCTGCGAAGCATGGCAAACTGTCTTATCTGGCTGTTCTCACATTATGGACTGCTGTTTGGTGAAACTGACGGAGTTTTCTCCATCACTACCCACCTTTTAAAAAGGGACAAACTTGTGCATCCCCTTGAAGAGATGAGGAAAAGAGCGTATGATAGAGACAAGACAGAAGATAAGGAGCGGACAGATGGACAGAATTGCGCTGGAAAACTTATCCTTTTGGTCTCACCTGACTCAGAGGCAGCGGGAGACGCTTGCCGGGGCGTCCCGGCTGATTCAATATCCGGCGGGAGCGGTTATACGAGGTGTGGACCGAGACTGCCTTGGGATTTTGCTGATTCAGGAGGGGATGCTGCGGATTTCCCTACTGTCAGAGGCGGGGAGAGAGGCCACCATTGCCCGAATTCCAGCAGGGGAGGTGTGCGTTCTGTCGGCAGCCTGCTCCATGTCTGCCATCACCTTTGAGGTCCAGATCCAGGCAGAGCAGGAGACAAAGGCCCTGGTGATCCCCGTGCAGGTAGTGTCCGCCTTGATGAAAGAGAGTCTGTATGTGGAAAACTATGTCTATAAGGCGGCAGCTCAGCGGTTCTCCGATGTGATCCGGGGAGTGGAGCAAATGCTGTTTTTCACACTGGAACAGCGGGTGGCCGCCTACCTGGTGGAGGAATCCGCCCGGCTGGACACAGATACTCTTCAGGTCACCCAGGAGCAGTTGGCTCAGGCCATTGGCAGTGCCCGGGAAGCGGTGACCCGCACACTGAAAAAGCTGTCCGGCATGGGACTTGTGGAGCTGTTTCGTGGCGGCGTGAGGGTGGTGGACCGGAAGCGGCTCCACGGGCTGGTGCCATGAAGAGAGCTTCATACTTTTCAGGCATGGGACCATATACACAGAAGGTATTTGACATAAAAGGGAATCTCCCATATTCTGATAATGGTACAGTGAGGTGTAAAAAAGTGCAGCGCCTCTGTGACGCAAATTTCTGGGATATGTGTTTGAATCGCGGGAATTTGGGACGGGTGGCAGGTGCATAACAAGCTCAGAAAAGGAGAAGAGGTATGATTTATAAGAGTTTTCAAGATCTAAAGCTGTCAGCCCTGGGCCTGGGCTGTATGCGGTTGCCCGTTCTGGAGGGGGATGACGCCCGCATTGATGAGGCGGCTGCCGTCGCCATGGTGGACGAAGCCATAGCCAATGGGGTGAACTACTTTGACACAGCCTGGGGCTATCACAAAGGAAATTCCGAGCTGGTGCTGGGCAGGGCTCTGGCCAGGTATCCTAGGGAGAAGTTTTACCTGGCTGATAAGTTCCCCGGCTATGACCTGGCCAACATGCCCAAGGTACAGGAGATCTTTGCGGAGCAGCTGAGGAAATGTCAGGTGGAATATTTTGACTTCTATCTGTTCCATAACGTATGCGAGATGAACATCGACGCCTACCTGGACCCTAAATACGGCATCTTTGACTATCTCATGAAGCAGAAGCAGAACGGCCGTATCCGGCATCTGGGCTTCTCCTGCCATGGAAATCTGCCAGTGCTCAAGCGCTTCCTGGAGGCATATGGAGAGCATATGGAGTTTTGCCAGCTGCAGCTGAACTATGTGGACTGGACCTTCCAGAATGACAAGGAAAAGGTGGAGCTGCTGGAGCAATACCACATCCCGGTTTGGGTGATGGAGCCCCTGCGGGGCGGCCGACTGGCCCGCCTCAGCGAGGAGGAGGCCGCTCCGTTGAAAGCTCTGCGCCCTGACGAGACGGTTCCGGCCTGGGCTTTCCGCTTTCTCCAGTCCATTCCCAGCGTGACCATGGTGCTCTCAGGCATGTCCAGTCTGGAACAGCTGCGGGACAATCTGGTCACCTTCCAGACAGAGAAGCCTCTCAGCGACCAGGAGTTGGCGGCTCTGACAACACTGGCTCAGGGGATGGTGAACAAAACCGCTCTGCCCTGTACTGCCTGTCACTACTGCGTCAGCCACTGTCCCAAGGGACTGGATATCCCCGGTCTGCTGGCCCTGTACAATGAGCACGTGTTCACCGGCGGAGGCTTTATTGCCCCTATGGCCCTTGCGGCCGTGTCGGAGGACAAATGGCCCGGCGCCTGCATCGGCTGCCGCAGTTGTGAGAAGGTCTGCCCGCAGCAGCTGAAAATCTCGGAGGCTATGGCCGATTTTGCCTCGAAACTAGATGGTTAAGGAAACCGCTGGCCTAAAAATGGAATCAGAACAGCGCTGTCTCTGATGATTAAAATCGATATTTCATATCCTTAATTTAGTGGAATTTTTATAACCTTTGCTCTGCATGTATTTGCTTAATGTGCTGTGTTATTCTTTGTTTTTCCCTATCAGATAAATCTCTGTTTACTAAACGAGCATTTTATTCAAGCTTTCCTTTTTGTGGTCGATCAGAATATACATACCTGTTCACATGCTGAATAATGATATGCCTAAATAATTGGCCGTATTGTGTTGAAAAGTCTAAATCAAGATAGAGTCCGTTTGATTGTACCTGCGCAAGAAGAATTAAACGTGGAGGGAGTGGCATCAAGGCTTTCCCCATAAAACAAGGATAGGGGTATTGGACAGTCTAAGAGAACTGTTCAATACCCCTACCCTTGTCCATTTGAGAGGGGTGGTTAAAATCAATATTCTTTACAATGACAGACAAAACTGCCGCGCAGCGGCGGCTCCCAAACCGCAACCAAGCAAAGCGGTTGCGGTTTGGAAGCGAGGAGCGGCAGAATGAGCGCGCGATAAGCTTTGCAATGAAATGAAAAAGCTCGTCGCAAGCGATATGTCGCTTGCGACGAGCTGGTGCGCGAGGCGGGAGTCGAACCCGCACGCCCTTGCGAGCACTGGCACCTGAAGCCAGCGAGTCTACCAATTCCACCACTCGCGCATAGATAGACTATGTATCAATCAGAACAAGTGATATTGTAGCATGGAAAAAGAGCGCTGTCAACTATTTTGTGAAAATCCAGTCTGATTTTTTTATTCCACTTTGCAGCCCCAAATTCCGCGGCATACAGCGAGATAAAGCCGGCAGACAGGAGCTGCCTGGGGCGATAAAAAGGAATTTCGAAGGGGAGCGGAGAGGGCATATTCCAGATACGGCCTCCCCTCCGCACCACTTACTATGCGGAGGGGAGGCCAAAACTTTTCATAAATTGGTCAAAAAAGGGGACAGATCACATCAAAGTGAGATAGTCGGCCGACACCCAGCCTAGAACGGGGGAACCGCTACTTACCGTCAAAATTTGATACCAGCCTGGGGTGTCAAGGTCCAGCACGATGACCTGAGCGTGGTATTTCAGACTGGCAATAACATCGCAGTCCAGCCCCGGCCCAGAGCGCACATTTAGACTCGGCTCCGCAGTGACCAGCCCAACCTGATCGGCAGGAGAACACTGCAGCGTGGTGTGAACAGAAAGACGGCCGCAGGAGGCGGTGATGGTCACGGTTGGTGTGCCCGAACCGGCATATACATTTGTGACGGTTCCATCGGAGGTTACCACCGCGACTGTGGGGTCGCTGGAGTGCCAAGTGATGTCCCCGGAGCCGCCGGAGAGGGTGACAGTGAGAGAGAGGGACTGGGCGGAATTCAATACCTCCTGATGGGGGTACAGGGTGAGAAAGGCGTCCGGACCAAGTTCAGGTTCTGGTTCGGGCTCAGGCTCAGGCTCAGGCTCTGGTTCCTCCTGAGAACCGTTAGGGGACTCCGGCTGCTCTGCAGTGAGCAGTCGATAGAGCAGAACAGCCATTTCCGCACGGGTCAGGCTACCCTTGGGATTCAGTCCAGTCCCTGTCCCGCTGAAGAAGCCCTGTGAGACCAGAGCTGCCATGTGGGGGCGGGCGAAGTCAGAGATCTGGTCCTGGTCTGAAAATTGGGCCAGGACTGACAGGTCCGTCTCCTGATCCTGGAATCCCAGCAGAGACATGGCCTGATGCAGGATTGTGGCGGCCTGCTCCCGGGTAACCAATTCATCCGGAGCAAAGATCCCCGGGGCCACGCCGGAGACGAGGCCGTATCCGCTGGCCCAGGCGACAGCGAAGGCGTAGTAGGCGGTGTCCTCTATGTCAGTGAAAGGGGAATCGGCGGAGACCTCCGGTCTGCCGAAGGCGTTATACAGCATCAGCACAAAATCCCGGCGGCAGATGGGATAGTCCCGTCCAAATTCGGTGGCGGAGATCCCGCTGACAATGTTGTGTGCATAGCAGTACTCCACAGCTTGATAGGCCCAGTGGTCGGCGGTGACATCGGTGTGGACATGCTCCATGCCCACAGAGATGGTTTGGGTGAGACCTCCGGCAGTGGCAGTGATGACGCCCTCTCCGCCGGACTCAGAGGCGGTAAAGACACCGTCCTCTGTAATAGTGCCTATGTCGCCTATGACAGTCCAGGTTACGCCGGGGGCCCCTGGACGCAGGGCGGTGCGGGACCAGAAGGTGCCGGAGGCGGAGAGAGAGACGCTCTCCCCCGGAGAGACAGACAGAGAGGTCAGCGGAGAATTGCTACCCTGACGGGTAACGGTCAGCTGTGTGAGGCGGTCCACTACATGGATTTGTGCGGTGCCTTCGATGTCAAGAGAGGGAGACTCTATCAGGATTGTATCGGTTCCGGGGGTGGTCCCGGCGGAGTAGACGCCGCCGTTGAAGGTTCCAAGTCCGGACTCTGAAGTAAAGATGGCGTCAGACACCCGGGCGGAGACGGTGTTCATCGCCTGGTCCAGGGCGGCCGTGTTGCCCAGGGTGACAGAGGAGCCGGTGAGGACCGTCAGGCCGTCCTCTGCCAGAGCTAGCCGCTCTGGAACCCCGTCAGAGGCGTCTGAGTCGGTGACCAGGAGCAGGAAGGCGGCGCAGGAGCGGAGGGAGCCGGCGGAGGGGGAATTGGCCACTGTAATTCCATCGGTTCCCGGGAGGCGGAGGGCGAAGGTGGTGGAACCGCCTCCGTCTAGGTTGACAGCCCACTCGCAGCCCTGCTGTAGCAGCTCATCCGCCAGATCCTTCTCGGTCAGCCCGCCAGAGTAGCCCGTTTGCCGGCCGTCTACGGCGTAAAAAATCATGGTGCCGTCCGCCTTGACTCCGGCGGCGGTGCGGGGGGCTCGGCCTGTGGGATAGACCCAGTTTGTACTGTCGGCAATTTCCCCCTGGGAGACCAGGATATCTCCGCAGCCTCCCGCCCACAGGGTTTCGGACAGCACCGGGTCGCTGCAGGAGGTGGAAATAGTCACGAGATCCCCTGGCTGGAAACTAGCGAAGAGCTCGGCGAAGCCGGACTCATAGGCGGCAGTGAGTATGTAATTATCCTCTCCAATGGGGACGGCGTCCTGGGTTTCAAAGACCTCGGTCACCTCCAAATGGAGGGTGCTGTTGACAGTGAGCTCGGTCCCCTGGTCATCCTCGCTCAGCACCATGCGGAGCATACGGCCGCCGCTGTTTCCACTGCGGGTGGACACGGTGGAGAAATCCTCGTTGAAGAGGTACAGTCCCCCGTCCGCCTTGCGCCACTTATTGAAGTGCTGGAGAGTGACGGATTCCTCGGTGCGCTGGTTGGTGACCGTGATGTCCACCTGGGGGGATTCTACAAGCTGGAGGGAGCCATCCAGCATGGCGATGGCGTGGTAGCCGTCTGCGCTGGATTTGTAGACACCGTTCTCAATGGAGATGCCGTTTGGGACCCCGCTGCCCGGGGTGAAGAAATCGCTGTTGATTCCTCCCACCACATGGAAGCCCATGGCCTCAGCTGTTTGGACAGCCCGATTGATGGTGGCCTCGCCGTAGACGGTGCCGGCGGCCTGGACCATGATGGGATAGACGAGACTGTCCGGCTGCAGTTGGAAGGAAAAGCTCTCTACCCGCCCGGTGGAGGGGTGCTCTGAGACGGTATTTTGATAGAGAAGGCCATCTGCCAGCTCCTGAACTGTGGTGATCTGGGGGGAGCCGGCGGAGGCAAAGGCGGAGGGCAGCAGGAGAGCCGCGGTCAGGACGAGAGCCAGAGCGCGGCGGGACAGGGAATAAACGGTGGAACGCTTCATGGTACACTCCTTTGAATCTGGGTGGAAGGGAAAAACGGCGCGGGGGCTGTGGGGCAAAAATACAGGCCATATTATACCAGGTAATTTACATAAAATCAATGTCCAGAGGCAGGCAAAATCAGTCAAAGAGGGCAGGACCTGGGATGAAAGTATGAACAAGCCATGAATTTGGAAGAGAACAGTTGAAAAAGGCCAGGGTGCGGTGTACAATAAAGCGATTCGATTCCATATGGGGCGGGGAAAGGGGAAAAGGATTTGGCACAAGAAAAGGATCATTCCACCCGCACCATCAGTATTGTGATGGTGATCACCCTGGTGGGAAAGGTGCTGGGACTCTTTCGGGATCATTTGATGGCGGTGCACTATGGCACCGCCGGAGTGGAGGCCAAGGCCTTTTATGTGGCCAGCCGGATTCCGAGAGTCTTTTTTGATGTGGTGTTTGCCTCGGCCATTGCGGCCTGCTTCATTCCGGTATTCAGCCAGTATCTGACCCAGCAGGGGAAAAAGGAGGCCTTTCGGTTCGGCGGCAACTTTCTGTCGGTTATGACGCTGCTCACCGCCCTTTTGACGGTGCTGGGCGTGGTGTTTGCCGGCCCACTGGTGACCCTATTTGCCGATGGCTATGACGGGGAGACCGCCGCCCTGGCCGTCTCCCTCACCCGGGTGATGTTTCCCACGGTGCTCTTTACTGGGGTCGCCTTCTCCTTTGTGGGGATCCTGCAGGCCATGGATCACTTTAATATCCCGGCCCTCATCAGCACGATATCTAATTTGGTCATTATCGGATATTTCTATTTTTTGGATCAAGACTATGGAGTGTACGGCCTGGCGGGGGCCTATCTGCTGGGTTGGCTGCTCCAGGCCCTGGTCCAGATTCCCTCCCTGAAGGGGATCGGATTCCGGTATCACCCCAACTTCTCCTTCCGCACGGAGGGGATGCGCCAGGCCTTTGCCCTCATGGGGCCGGTGATGGTATCCACCTGGGTGCAGCCCATTAACCTGACCATCAACAGCAGATTCGGCTCCCACCTGTACCAGGGGGCGGGCGTGTCGGCTATGGAGTACTCCACCAATCTGTACCTGGTGATTGCCGGCGTGTTCATTCTGTCTATCACCAACGTGATCTTCCCAAAACTGTCCCGCATGACCGCCCAGCACCAGGAGGGAGCCTTCCGGGACACCTTGCGCCAGACCATCCACGGCAGCCTCTTCTTTGTGCTGCCTATGGCGGCGGGACTGATGCTTCTGGCCCGGCCCCTGGTGTCGTTTTTGTACGGCGGCGGAGAGTTTGACGAATTCTCCGTATCCATCACCACCGAGGCCCTGGTGTGGGTCTCCCTGGGTATGGTGGGCTATGGGGTGCAGAACATTGTCAGCCGGGCCTACTTTGCCAGGCAGGACGGCCGTACCCCCCTGATCGCCGGTGTGCTGTCCATTTTGGTGAACATTGGGCTGTGTATGCTGCTCACGGAGTCCCTGGGTGTGGCGGATCTGGCTCTGGCCTCCACTGCCCCCTCTACGGGTGACGCCGTGCTGCTGCTAGTTCCCCTGGAGCTGCGGGGGGAGGGGGTGCTGTCCCGGCAGTTTGGGCTGGATTTTGGAAAAATGCTCCTGGCCGCCCTGGGGATGTCCGGGGCGGTGTGGCTGGCCCGGATGGGACTGGAACGCCTGCTCCCGGCGGGCAAGCTGGGGGAGCTGGCTTTGCTGGGAGGCTGTGCCGCTCTGGGAGCGGTGGCCTATTTTTTCCTGAGTGCTCTGCTCCGCCTGGAGGAGATGGAACTCGTCCGGGCATTTCTGCAAAAAAGAGTGAGGAAACGAGGTTGAAGCATGGAACAAATGCAGCGAGTGGTACGCGCCAGCGCCCTGTACCAGGTTCTGTCGGCCCTGTGCCTGTGGTTTGGACGTCAGTGGCAGGGCAGCGGCCTGATCCAGTGGTTTATCCACCCGCCCCTCCGGCGGGAGCGGGCGGAATCGGAGAGCAGTGTGTTTACCCGCCTGTGGAACGCCATCCACCGGGGGCTGTGCCGGGCCTATGAGGTCCTCCATCTGCGCCGGCTCTTCTCCGGGAGCATTTTTCAAAAGTGCTGGCTGTGGGCGGGACTGGCGGCGGTGCTGTCTCCTATCCTGCCCACCATGGCTGTGCTGGGACTGGCGCTGGTGAGCGCCTTCTCCCTGCTACTTCAGCTCATGGACCGGCGGGACAGGGGGCTCTTCTATACCCCCTTTAACCGATATATCTGGCTCTATGCAGTCCTCTATTTTATGGGGACGTGGTTCTCCGTCACCCGGAGGGACAGTCTGCTGGGCGGGTGCCTCACTGTGGCTTTCGTGCTCTTTGCCCTGGTGCTGGAGAATGCCATCGAGACCCGGCGGCAGCTGGACACGCTGCTGATGCTGCTGGTGCTGGCGGGCACTGTGGTAGCCCTGTACGGCATCTGTCAGTATCTGTTCGGCTGGGGCTATCAGTCGGACGCCTGGGTAGATGACGACATGTTCGGCGACGTGTTCCGGGTGTCCGCCACCTTAGAGAACCCCAACATGCTGGGGCAGTATTTCCTGCTGACCATCCCCCTGGGCGGGGCCGGCCTATTGGCGGCCAAGGAGTGGGGGAGCCGGGTGTTCTACCTGTGCTGCTGCGGCGTCATGTGCGTGTGTATGCTTCTCACCCTGTCCCGGGGGGCCTGGCTGGGGCTGGTGTTTGCCGCCCTGGTCTTTGTGGTGCTGATTCAGCCCCGTCTGCTGCTGCTCACCCCTCTGGCAGTGGTTGCCCTGTACTTTGTCCTGCCTGACGCGGTGATCGCCCGGTTCACCAGCATCGGGGACTTTGGGGACAGCTCCACCTCTTACCGGATGTATATCTGGATGGGGACGCTGGATATGCTGAGAGACTACTGGCTGTGCGGCATCGGTCCGGGGGAGTCGGCCTTCAATCTGGTCTACCCCGCCTACAGCTTCAGCGGGGTATCCGCCCCACACTCCCACAACCTGTTTTTGCAGATTGTGTGCGACGCGGGGATCGCCGCCCTGATTGTCTTTGTCCTGCTGCTGTTCCACGCGGTCCGGGACCTGTGCGCCGCCTTCTGCCGGGAGAAGGACCCGGCCAGCCGCCTCTTCCAGGCGGCAATCCTGGCCGGCCTAGCGGGCTTTCTGGTCCAGGCTATGACCGACTTCTCCTTCTACAACTACCGAGTGCTGTTCCTGTTTTGGACCTATCTGGCGGTGGGGGCCCTGGTGGCCCGCCGCAGCCAGCTGCCGGAAAGGGGGCGCGGGATATGATCCGAGTTTTAAATATCATCAGCGACACCAACATCGGGGGGGCAGGCCGAGTGCTGCTCAACTACCTCCGGTACGCCGACCGCAGCCGCTTTGAGACCGCCGTGGCCGTCCCCAGGGGCAGTCTGCTGAAAACTCCCCTGGAGGAACTGGGGGCGGCGGTGTATGAGGTGGACGGCATGGCCGACCGCTCCTATGACAAGGGAGATGTGAAGCTCCTGGCGGAGCTGACCCGCCAAGTAAACCCGGACATCGTCCACACCCACGGGGCGCTCTCGGGGCGCATCGCCGCCAAGCGGTGCGGGAAAAAATTGGTCTACACCCGCCACTCCGCCTTCCCGGTGCCCGCCAAGCTGCGCTATCCCCCCGGACGGTGGGTGAACCAGTGGCTTAACGCCCGGTACGCCGACCGGATTATCGCCGTTAGCCCGGCGGCGGCAGAGAATCTCACCGACGCCGGGGTCTCTCCCAAGAAGATCACGGTGATGATGAACGGGGTGGCCCCGGTGGAGCGCAGCGCCCCGGATGTGTGCCGGGACTTCCGGGTCCGGTATGGCCTGGCGGAGAACGTGTTCACCGCCGGCATCCTGGCCCGCATCGAGCCCTATAAGGGCCACCTGCACATTGTGGAGGCGGCGGAGCAGCTCAAGCGCGAGGGGCGGAAGCTCCAGGTCCTGATAGCCGGCGTGGGGGACTACGAGCCCGAGCTGCGCCGGGAGACGGCGCGCCGGAATCTGGAGGACACGGTGTTCTTCCTGGGCTTCCAGACCGACGTGGCCCCGGTGCTCTCCGTGATGGATGTACAGCTCAACGCCTCCTACGGCACGGAGACCTCCAGCCTGTCCATCTTAGAGGGGATGAGCATGGGCCTGCCCGCCGTGGTCAGCAGCTACGGGGGCAACCCCTGGCTCATTGACGACGGGGAGGACGGCCTGATCTTCCCCAACCGGGACAGCGCCGCTCTGGCCCGCTGCCTGGCCCGACTGATGGATGAGCCGGAGACCCTGGCCCGCATGGGTGTACGGGCCGGAGAGATCTTCCAGCGGCGGTTTACAGGAGAAATTTTTGCCCAAAATGTGGAGCAGGTGTACCTGGACCTGCTGAAAGGAGCATCTCATGGAACAAAATAACCACAAATTTCGCCTGCGGCTCAATCTATTTGACGCCGTGGTGCTGCTTGTCATTTTGGTCGCCGGCGCGGCGCTGGTCTGGTTCGGTCTGCGCGGCTCCGCTGACGCTGTGTCTCAGGAGACGGTGCGGTACACCGTCCTCTTCCAGCGGATGCGGGAGGGGAGCGGTGCCCTAGTCCAGCCCGGCGACCAGCTGGTGGATACCATCAAAAATTACCGCATGGGCACCGTGGTGTCTACAGAGATTACCCAGGCCCAGATCCAGACCTTTGACCAGGAGGAGGGGGTGTTCCGGATGGTGGACGTCTCCGGCTATGAGGACGTGTACGTCACGGTGGACAGCCCCTGCACCACCACGGTAGAGGAGCTGCTACTGGACGGAGGCTATGACCTGCGGGTGGGACAGACCACCTATGTCCGGGGGCCGGGCTATATGGGCAGCGGCCCTGTGACGGAGATTGTGCGGGAGGTAGAGGGATGAAGCTGCTGGATGAAAACGGACGCCTGTTTGGAAAGATCAGCATTGTAGATGTGCTGGTCCTTCTGGCGGCGGTTATGGTAGTGGCGGCTGTGTATGTAAAAGGACACATGCCTCAGACGGGAAATTCGGCGCTGAATACGGTGGTCTACCAGCTCCTGGTTGAGAACCAGCCGGACTATGTGGTGGACGCCATACGGATGGGGGACCAGATGTACGACCGGGAGCGCAGCACCGGCGGCTCTCTGGGGGAGATCGTCCACATCGAGGTCACCGACGGCTATACCCAGGGCACGCTGGTAGACGGCACATACGGCGTGTTCCCCACAGAGGGCCACTATAATATTCTGCTGACCATTGAGGGGAAGGGCCTGATTGCGGCGGACGGGGCGGTGGCCCTGAACCGGATCTACGATATCGGAGTCAACTCCAATCGATATTTCAACACCAAGTACGCCAACTTCCTGGGGACCATTGTGGATGTGCAGGTGTTGGATAGCTCCTCCGCCGGATAAGGGGAGAGCTCCATGAAGATTCTAATGGCGACTATGGGCCTGGGCATCGGCGGGGCGGAGACCCACATTGTGGAGCTCTCCAAGGAGCTCCACGCCCGGGGCCATGAGGTGCTCATCGCCTCCAGCGGGGGCGTCTACGTGCCGGAGGTGGAGGCGGCGGGGATCCGCCACTGTGCCATTCCCATGCACCGCCGCAGTGTGAGGGACATGCTTCGGGCCCGCGGCCTGCTGAAAAAACTCATCCAGCAGGAGCGGCCGGACGTGGTCCACGCCCACGCCCGTATCCCCGCCTTCCTCTGTGGCACCCTTCGGAGGGAACTGGGGTTTCCCTTTGTCACCTCCTGCCACGGGGTGTATCAGGTGAGCGGGATGCTCAAGCTCCTGTCCAACTGGGGGGAGCGCACCCTGGCGGTGAGCGAGGACATTCGGGACTATCTGGTCTCCCAGTATGGGATCCCCCCGGAGCACATCACCCTGACCATCAACGGCATCGACACGGAGAAGTTCTCCCCCGAAATTTCCGGCGGCCCGGTGCGGGCGGAGTTCGGCCTGGGGGACGCCCCGGTGATCGGCCACGTCAGCCGGCTGGACGCGGCCAGCTCCCTGGCCGCCCGTCAGCTGATCCAGCTGGCCCCGGAGCTGGACCGGGCCATCCCTGGCATCCGGATTTTAATCACCGGCGGCGGCGACGTGTTTTCCCAGCTGACGCAGGCGGCGAAGCTGGCCAATGAAACGCTGGGCCGGCCCTGTGTGGTGATGACCGGCCCCCGCACTGACGTCAACCAGATTGCGGCGGCCTGCGACTGGTTTGTGGGAGTATCACGCGCCGCCCTGGAGGCCATGGCGGTCGGAAAGCCGGTGGTGCTCTCCGGGGCTCAGGGACACACGGGCCTGTTCCGGCCGGAGCTGCTGGACAAGGCGGTGGACACCAACTTCTGCTGTCGCACCGACCCTGTGGCCACGCCGAAGGATCTGCTGGAGGCGGTACTCCAGGCCGCCGCCCTCTCCCCAGAGGAGCGGCGGGAGCTGGGCCGCTTCGGCCGCCGGGTGGTCCAGGAGCGCTACTCCGTCCACCGCATGGCGGACGACTGCCTCGGCGTCTATGAACAGGTGCGCCGCCGGAAGTACCGCGTAGTAATGAGCGGCTACTACGGCTTCTCCAACGCAGGGGAC
The DNA here is from genome assembly GCA_944387745.1 of uncultured Oscillospiraceae bacterium. The sequence continues at coordinate 1 of CALXGD010000120.1, read as the reverse complement.
G
>CALXGD010000119.1 GCA_944387745.1 uncultured Oscillospiraceae bacterium | reverse complement strand
CCGCCGTATGTATGCTGGCGGACAAGGAGGAGATCGGCTCCGAGGGGGTCACCGGCATGAAGTCCGCCGCCTTCGACACCTTTATGGAGGACCTGTGCGACAGCCAGAAGGTGCCCCTGCGGGTGTGCTATGAGCACTCCTTCTGCCTGTCCGCCGACGTGACGGCGGCCTATGACCCCAACTTCGCCGACGTGTATGAGAAGCGCAACAGCGCTCTGGTGAATTACGGCGTGGGGCTGTGCAAGTACACCGGCTCCCGGGGCAAGTCGGGGGCCTCTGACGCCTCCGCCGAGGTGGTGGCCTATGTGCGGAAGGTGCTAGACGAGGCCGGCGTGGTCTGGCAGATGGCTGAGCTGGGCAAGGTGGACGCCGGCGGCGGCGGCACCGTGGCCATGTTTATGGCCGAGCGGAACATCGACACCCTGGACGCCGGGGTGCCGGTGCTCAGTATGCACGCCCCCTTTGAGACGGTGGGCAAGCTGGACTGCTATATGACCTTCAAGGGTGCGAAGGCCATCTACGAGGCGGGATAAAAAAGAACCGGGGCCGCTTTCTAGCGGCCCCTTTCTGTGGAGGAAATTTTATGGGAAAGCGGATCCTCAGCATGTTCCGAAAGGACGTGGTGCTCACTGCCTCCTTTTGTCTGGCGGTGCTGTCCTGCTTCATCTCGCCGCCCAGTATGGATTACCTGGGATATATTGACTTCAATACCCTGATTGTCCTGTTCTGCCTGATGCTGCTGGTGGAGGGGCTGCGGGAGCAGAACTTCCTCCAGTACATCGCCGCCAAGGTGCTCTCCAGGGTGGGGACCATGGGCGGAATGGCGGCTACCCTGGTGTTTCTGTGCTTTTTCAGCAGTATGCTCATCACCAACGACGTGGCCCTCATCACCTTTGTGCCCCTGGGAGTGATGATGCTGCGGATGGCCTCCCTCCGCCGGCGCATGTGCTACACCGTGACTCTGATGACCATTGCCGCAAATCTGGGCAGTATGCTCACCCCCATTGGAAAACCCCAGAACCTGTACTTATTTTCCCTGTCTGGCCTGAAGCTGCCAGAATTTCTGTTTCTCACCGGGCCCTATGTGCTTGGTGCGGCGCTGCTGCTGGGGATCTCTGTCTTTTTCGGCTACCGGCACCGGCAGCTGTCCATTAATCTGGAGGAGACCATCCCGCTTAACTGGCGCTCCATCGCCTTCTATTTGTCGCTGTTTCTCCTGTGTGTCCTGACAGTGAGCGGCTTTCTGCCCCACGCTGTCCTGCTGGCGGTGGTGGGGCTCCTGCTGCTGTGGCGGAATCGGGGACTGTTTGTGCGCATCGACTACTCCCTGCTGCTCACCTTTCTCTTCTTTTTCATCTTTATCGGCAACATCAAGCAGCTGGACACGCTCCAGACCTGGATCGGCGGGGCGATGGAGGGCCGGGACCGGCTGCTGGGGGTGCTGGTCAGCCAGATCATCAGCAACGTGCCCGCCGCCATGCTCCTGTCTGGGTACAGCGGCGACCTGCGGGAGCTGATCGTGGGGGTAAACCTGGGGGGCTTGGGTACTCTCATAGCGTCTATGGCCAGTCTCATCTCCTACAAACAGGTGGCGGGGCAGTATCCCAGCCTGCGCAGACACTATCTGACGGTATTCACCCTGTGCAACGTGGCCTTCCTGGTGCTGCTGTGTCTGATATAGAAGTGCGTACCGCACAGGGACAAAAGAAAATTGAGGCGGACACGGCAAAAGAGGTGGAAAGCAGAACTACTTTCCACCTCTTTTTATTATTGTTCCGACAGCGGCGCGGTGAGCCGCAGCGACCGACCCTCTGCCGTCAAATACAGCGTGGCCTCCCGGTGGCCGCCGGCGTACTCGGTGACGCCGTACACCCCATAGCCCTCCGGGACGCCGGGGAGGACGAGGGTGTAGATCTCATCCCCCGGGTCTGTCCCCTCCATGAGGGTGAGGGTTCCTACGCAAGTCTCGCCGCTTCGGTGGTCGGTGAGGGTGACGGTTCCGCCCTCCACCTGGGCGGTGATGTCCAGCGCTGGGACCGCCTGCCCAGCGGATGAGCCGGAGACGGCGGCCAGGATCTCTCCCGTCTCCTGGGACTGGAGGCCCTGGGCGGTCCAGTTCAGCCCCTCGGGGATATCCGCGCCGGAAGAGGTCCCGCACCCGGTCAGAAGCAGAGCCATGAAAATCAGGGGAGGCAGGATACGTCTCATCTCAATCTCCTTTCAATCTGTCCCACCCGGACGGCCAGGACGATGCAGACAATGAGGGCGGCGACCTGGATCAGCAGCTAGAGCTGGGGCGGGAAGAGGGAGCCGGAGACAGAGACGTAAATCTGTGTGGGTCCGTCAGCGCCGCCGATCACCCCCATGCTGGGGGAGGGGGGAAGCTGGGCCAGCAGGATGGTGCCCCAGGGCAGACAGGACAGCAGGCACCAGACTCCTATTCCGATGAGCAGCCATCGGAACAGCCTCAAATACCGCCGGGCGGTATTTTTTTGGGACGGCTCTATGGCCCGGACCGCCGCCTGACCTCCCTCCTCCTTGGTGAGGGTGGGGGAGGGGGAGCGCTCCCCCTGGAGGAGCTCCACCAGGGAGATACCCAGCACCTGGGCCAGGGGCTCCAGCAGCTTCAGGTCAGGGAACCCCTTTCCAGTCTCCCACTTGCTCACCGCCTTGTCGGTCACATGGAGCCGGTCCGCCAGCTCCCTCTGGGTC
>CALXGD010000118.1 GCA_944387745.1 uncultured Oscillospiraceae bacterium | reverse complement strand
GTTCTGACCGTGGGCGGCGTGGCTCCCTCTGAGGAGACCGTGCTGGACGGCACCTATCAGATTCAGCGTCCCTTCGTGTTCGCCACCCGCACCGACGAGGCCCTGTCCGAGGCCGCCCAGGCCTTCTTCGATTGGGCTACCTCCACCGATGCCAATGAGCTGATCGAGGGCGCCGGCGCTGTGCCTGTGGCCGGCACCGATGCCGCGGCCTGATTGGGATCGCAGCTATAATCGAATTTGACGCGGAGCAGCCGCCGTTCCCAGTGGGGCGGCGGCCGCTTCTCTGAACTGAGAATTGAGGAGGGGGCTTGGTTTGGGTCCCCATGAAGAAGGAGAATATTATGGAATACGAAACTGTGGGCGCCGCCGTGGACGGGTCCGCCGTGGGTCAGCCCAAATATAAGGCAAAATCCAAACGCAAGCCCCTGGAAGTGGTGATGAACACCATCTTCTTTTTGTGCGGCATGGTGGCGGTGGCCTTTGTGCTGATCATCAGCATCTATCTGGTGATCTCCGGCCTGCCCGCCATCCTGGAGATCGGCCCCATCGACTTTCTGTTTGGGACCCGGTGGTACGCCTCCACAGAGGACTTTGGCATCTTCGCCATTATTCTGACCTCCTTTGCCGGGACCGCGGGGGCTATCCTCATCGGCGTGCCTATCGGCCTGATGACTGCCATCTTCCTGGCCAAGGTGGCCAACCCCAAGCTGGCCAAGGTGGTCCACACCGCCGTGGAGCTGCTGGCCGGCAGCCCCTCAGTGGTGTACGGCCTGGTGGGTATGATCCTGCTGGTCCCCGCCATCCGCGTGGCCTTCAACCTGCCCTCAGGCGCGACGCTGCTGGCCGCCATCATTGTTCTGTCTGTTATGATCCTGCCCTCCATCATCTCCGTGTCGGAGCCCGCCCTGCGGGCGGTGCCCCGGGAGTACGAGGAGGCCTCCCTGGCCCTGGGCGCCACCCACATCGAGACGGTGTTCCGGGTGACTGTCCCCGCCGCCCGCAGCGGCATCGCCACCGCCATCGTCCTGGGCATTGGCCGGGCCATTGGTGAGGCCATGGCCATCATCATGGTGGCGGGCAATGTGGCCAATATGCCCGGGCTGCTCACTCCGGTGCGCTTTCTCACCACCGCCATCGCCTCGGAGATGTCCTACGCCTCGGTGGGTTCCACCCACCGCAACGCCCTGTTCTCCATCGGCCTGGTGCTGTTCCTGTTCATCATGATGATCAACGTGTTCCTCAACGTGTTCATCAAGAAAAAGAAGGAGGACTGAGCCATGGAATCCAAGACGCTCTCCGCAAGCCGCCGCTTTTATGACCGGGGACTGCGCGCCCTGCTGTACTTGTGCGGCTTTCTCACCTGCGCCCTGCTGGTGCTGATCATCGGCTATATCTTCTACCGGGGCGTCCCCTATATCACCCCGGAATTGCTCACTACCGAGTCCAGCTACATCAAGGACACCATCGGCATCCTGCCCAACATTCTGAACACCCTCTATCTGGTGCTGCTGGCCATGGTGATTGTCCTCCCCCTTGGCGTGGGGGCAGCCATCTACCTGACGGAGTACGCCACCAACCGGAAGCTGGTGTCCGTGATTGAGTTTGCCACCGAGACGCTCACCGGCATCCCCTCTATCATCTTCGGCCTGGTGGGTATGCTGTTCTTCATCCAGATGATGGGCTTCAAGACCGGCGTGCTGGCCGGCGGCCTCACCCTAGTGGTGATGATCCTGCCCACCATCGTCCGTACCACCCAGGAGTCCCTGAAAACTGTGCCCCAGTCCTATCGGGAGGGCTCCCTGGCCCTAGGCGCCGGCAAGTGGCACATGATTCGCACGGTGGTCCTCCCCAACGCCATTGACGGCATCGTCACCGGCTGCATCCTGGCTGTGGGCCGCATCGTAGGCGAGTCTGCCGCCCTGTTGTATACCGCTGGGTTCGGCCTGGTGCTCAACGACTTCATTGGGTCCCTCCAGTCCTCCTCCGCCAGTCTGACTGTGGCCCTGTACGTCTACGCCAGCGAGCGGGGCGAGAGCGACGTGGCCTTCGCCATCGCCACCATTCTGATGGTACTGACGCTGATCATTAACCTGTCCGCCAGTCTGGTGGGCAAAAAATTGAAGAAGTAATGTCCTCCGCCAGGGAAGCATCCACAGGATGCCCCGGCGGGGCCTGAACATAGGGAGAATTGAACATGTCCACAATTATTGAAGCCAAGAATTTAAACCTCTGGTATGGGGCCCATCACGCTCTGCTAGACGTGAATGTGGAGATCCCCGAGCATGAGATCACCGCCCTCATCGGGCCCTCCGGCTGCGGCAAGTCCACCTTCCTGAAAACTCTCAACCGCATGAACGACCTGGTGGAGGGCATCCGTATTGAGGGAGAGGTCAACTACGCCGGTCAGAACATCTACGACCCCAGCGTGGACACCACCTGGCTGCGCAAGCAGATCGGCATGGTGTTTCAGAAGGCCAATCCCTTCCCCATGTCTATCTATGACAACGTGGCCTACGGCCCCCGCACCCACGGCATCCGCAACAAGGTGAAGCTGGACGAGATTGTGGAGGAGTCCCTTCGGGGCGCCGCCATCTGGGACGAGGTGAAGGACCGTCTGAAGAAGTCCGCTCTGGGCCTTTCCGGTGGCCAGCAGCAGCGTCTGTGCATTGCCCGTGCCCTGGCTGTCAAGCCCGACGTGCTTCTCATGGACGAGTCCACCTCCGCCCTGGATCCCATCTCCACCTCCAAGATCGAGGATCTTGCCATGGAGCTGAAAAAAGATTATACTATCATTATGGTCACCCACAACATGCAGCAGGCCGCCCGCATCTCTGACAAGACCGCCTTCTTCCTGCTGGGCGAGCTCATTGAGTTTGGCGATACGGAGCAGATGTTCTCCATGCCCAAGAATAAAAAGACGGAAGATTATATCACCGGGAGGTTCGGATAATGCGGGACAAATTCAACGAACAGCTGGAGCAGCTGAATGTGGAATTGATCAAAATGGGGGCCCTGTGTGAGGAGGGCATCTCCGCCGCCACCAAGGCACTGCTGGACCAGGACGACACCCTGCGGGAGGCCGGCGCTGCCACCGAACGGGCGGTCGACCACCAGGAGCGGGATATCGAGCGTCTGTGCGTGCGTATGCTGCTGCAGCAGCAGCCTGTGGCCAGCGACCTGCGGGCCATCTCCGCCGCCCTAAAGATGATCTCTGACATGGAGCGCATCGGGGACCAGGCCGCTGACATCGCAGAGATCACCCGCTTCATTGTAGCAAGTCCGATCATCAGCCGAGTCTCCATTGCTGAGATGGCCCGGAGCGTCATCGGCATGGTCACCGACAGCATCGACTCCTTTGTGCGGAAAAACCTGGAGCTGGCCCAGGCGGTGGTCCGCACCGACGATCAGATCGACCAGATGTTCCTTACTGTGAAAAATGAGCTCATTCGGCTCATTGGCCAGGGGGACGACGGCGAGGTGTGCGTCGACCTGCTGATGATCGCCAAATACTTAGAGCGCATCGGCGACCACGCGGTGAACATCGCCCAGTGGGTGGAGTACTCCCTCACCGGACAGCACAGTGAGGACTGATTGGAACTGAATCAGAGAGAGCGGACGGGATACGCCCGCTCTTTCTCAATAGGGGGTTATATCTGTTGATCTATATTTTGGAGGACGACGCCAGCATTCGAAAGCTGGTGGTCTATACCATTCAGAGCCAGGGCATGGAGGCTGAGGGCTTCGAGCGCCCCTCCCAGTTTTGGCAGGCAGTGGAGCGGAAGGTCCCAGAGCTGGTGCTGCTGGATATCATGCTGCCGGAAGAGGACGGGCTACAGGTGCTCAAGCGCCTGCGCTCTCTGCCTGCCACCAAAGCCACCCCCATCATCATGCTCACTGCCAAGAGCACCGAGTACGACAAGGTGCTGGGCCTGGACGAGGGGGCGGATGACTACGTGGCCAAGCCCTTCGGCATGATGGAGCTCATGGCACGCATCCGGGCCGCCCTCCGTCACGGCGGCCAGAGCGGGCAGAAAGACCGGACCTACACCCTGGGCTCCCTCTTTGTGGACCCGGAACGGCACATTGTCCGGGACGGGGACCGGGACGTCACGCTGACTCTAAAGGAGTTCCAGGTGCTCTGCCTGCTTCTGGAGCGGGCGGGGACCGTGTTCACCAGGGATCAGCTTTTGAACACCATCTGGGGCTATGAGTTCGACGGGGCCAGCCGCACTGTGGACGTGCACATCCGCACTCTGCGCCAGAAGCTGGGCCGCTCCGGGGACTGTATTGAGACAGTTCGGGGAATCGGCTATAAAATCAGCACCGACATCCGGTCAGGGAAGAGTGAGGAAGCAAAATGACGGCAAAACTCTTTCGCTCTTCTATGGCAGTGGCCCTCTCTGTTATGATCCTGTCCATCGGTCTGTTTATGGGACTGCTGTATCAATATTTCACCGATCAGCTCATAGATGAGCTGGCAAATGAGACCCGCCTAGTGGCTCAGGGAGTGGAGCTGGAGGGCATGGCCTATTTGGACGGCCTACACTCTGAAAACCGAATCACCTGGGTGGCCGCTGACGGCACAGTTCTCTTTGACAATGAGGTAGACCCCACCGCCATGGAGAATCACGCCGACCGGGAGGAGATCCGGGAGGCTATGGATTCGGAGAGGGGGGCTGCCCTGCGCTACTCCTCCACCCTGGCGGAGCAGACCCTGTACTCCACCCGGCGGCTGGACGACGGCTCGGTAATTCGCCTGGCCAGCGCCCAAAAGACGGTAGGCCTGCTCCTTCTGTCTATGGTCCAGCCCATTGTTGTGATTCTGATTCTGGCACTGCTGCTCTCAGCGGTACTGGCCTCCCGGCTGTCCAAGCGCCTAATTAAGCCCATTCTCTCCCTGGACCTGGAACATCCGGAGGACTGCGAGACCTATGACGAGCTCACCCCTCTGCTCTCCCGGCTGAAGCGGCAGAATGACACCATTAAACAGCAGATGGGGCTGCTTAAACAGCGACAGACG
>CALXGD010000117.1 GCA_944387745.1 uncultured Oscillospiraceae bacterium | reverse complement strand
CCTGCCGTTTGTCCTGCCCTGCGGGCCGTCTGTCCGAAATCGCTGGACAGGCGGCCCGCTTTCCGCTATATTGGAGCCAGAGAGGAGGGAGGCCTGTGAAGGTGGAGATCCGCATCGACCCCGGCTGTGGGGAGACCAAGGTGACCATCACCGTCCCCGCCCTCACCGACGAGGTGAAGGCCCTGGCTGCCCGGCTGGAGGGGGGCGCCGCCCTCATCGGCTGGGACGGGGATACCGCCGTCCCCCTAGACCAGGGGGACATCCTCCGGTGCTACGGGGAGGAGAAGGGGGTGAAGGTCCAGACCGCCGGCGGAGTATATGACCTGCGGGAGCGGCTGTACGAGCTGGAGGCCAGGCTGGACCGGCACGCCTTTGTGCGTATCTCCCACTCGGAGATCATCAATCTGAGGAAGATCACCGCCCTGGACCTGTCCCTCACCGGCACCATCCGGATCACCCTGGACGGGGGAACGGTGTGCTATGCGTCCCGGCGGTATGTAAAAAAGATCAAAGAGGCCCTTGGACTTTGAGAGGAGGGATTCCCATGTTCATCGACGACAAAAAGCGGGCGCTGGTCCGCATCCTTGTGGGGGGCGTGCTGGGCGCGGCCCTTCTCATCCCCCTGGGCGGGCTGTTCAACGACCTGGTCAGCGGCGGCCTCATCTCCATGGGCTTTCACACCCCCTTCCGGCTGGTGAGCGCCGACCTGGAGTGGCGGGTGGGTTCCGCCCCCCTAGCCTTCGTGATCCAGCTGGCCCTCTATTTCCTGCTGGGGGCGGCGGCGGGGGCGTCCACCCTCCCCTTCGCCGACGACGGACCCACCTTGGTTCTGCGCTCCCTGGCCCACTTTGCCCTCACCGCCGGACTGCTCACCCTCACCTGCACCCTGCTGGGCTGGGCCTGGTCGTGGCAGGCCATGGGGGTGTACCTGGTCCTGCTGGCGGCGGTCTACCTGCTCATTTGGCTGGGCCGGTGGGTAGGGTGGTACGCAGAGGTGTCCGCCATCCGGGAGAAGCTGGGGCTAGACCCCGGCCCCACCCCCCTCAAGTGGCGGGAGGCCCTGCCCTACCTACCTTTCGCCCTGGGGCTGTGCCTGGGGCTGCCCGCCCTGCTGGGCCTGTTCGACGCCCCGGACGTACCGGTGCTCCGGGGGCTGCTGTTTCCCTGGCTGCTGCTGCCGGTGGGCTGCTTTTTCTCCGGGCTGTCCCTGGGGAGGCGGAAGGGCCTCTGCCCTCTGTACCCCCTGGTGTGCGCCCTGTGTACCCTGGCGGCGGTGTTTCTCGTGTACAACCACACCGCCTGGCCCTACTGCGCCGTGGCCCTGGTCTGTTCCCTGGCGGGCAGCCTGGCGGGGGCGGCCTTGAGGAAAATGAGGAATTAGGAATGGAGATAGGAGTTAGGAGTTAGGAGATAGAAGATATGGGGTTCTGCGGGGAGCGGGAACACAAACGGGAATTGAGAGCAAAATGAAATTGAACATGGGGAAAGGGGGAACAAAATGATGGAAAAGAAACCGCTGAAACTCTACAATGTGATCTTCCCCATCTGGATTTTGATGTTCTGGCCCAGCCCGCCGGTGTTCCTGCTCACCCTGTTTGGCAACCTGGCCATCGACTGCCTGGTGGTGCTCCTGGCCCTGCTGGCCCTGAGGCACCCGTCCAAAGGGACTGTGCTGAAGCGGTGCTGGTGGAAGGCGTGGCTGCTGGGCTTTCTGTCCGACGTCATCGGGGCAGTTTGGCTGGCCGCCGGCCTGTTTGGCGCCTGGGCGCTGGATGCGGACGGAACGGCCGGCTGGGTCAGCGACTTCGCCATGGCCATGACGGTCAACCCCTTCCTGCACCCCCTGGCCCTGGTGTGGACGGCGGTGGGGGTGGCCATCGCCGGGGCGTGCATCTATTATTTCGACCGGCGGGTGTTCCGGCGTGTCCCAGAGCTGGACGGGCGGCAGGGGCGTGTTCTGGCCCTGGTCCTGGCCATTGCCACCGCCCCGTGGCTGTTTTTTGTGCCGGTGTATCTCTGATATTTGCCCGACACCTGCTGGGCGGACGCTCAGCGTTGAATCCCGGCGTCCTCCTTCGTTGCTTCACATGAAAGAAAACCCAGTGATTAAAGCCGTAAAGCCTTGTAATCACTGGGTTTTCTCTGGTCGTGGGAGAAGAACGGAAGCTTCCGGCCTCGGGGTCAGTATGAATCAGCAATAAAAACGCGCTTCGCCAAAAAATGAGAGCCACTTGTCTATTACCTCAGCGCTGCGCGCCTCAATAATCCGCAGAATGTTCCGCAGAACACGCTCGGAAATTTGGGAGTTATTGTTGCACAGCAGACACTTTCCCGCCTTTGTGATCCAGACCTTTGTGGCGTTGGCAGAAGGCGCTCCCTCCGCCACATGGACATGAACTGGCTCTAAGGGGTCATTTTCGTTTGCCCAGAAATATACCCAAATAGGAACTAATTTTAAAAACTTGAGGCATTTTCAAATCCCCCCTGCTTTGAAAACTCAAGAATCAAATGAGCAGTGGACTCAATGACCTCCTGATAGCGTGCAATTTCCTCCGGTGTAAAACCCTGGATGTCTTCCCAGCGATAACCGGGCAGAAAACAGGACGCGTGGTGAAAACCGTCTCTCGCGTCCAGTTTTTCAATGTACACCTTGACTTCGCCGTTTGGGAACATTTCCGAGTGGACAATCTCCGTATCGCCGTCAATTTGCAGAAAAGGATACATCATATAAAATCCCCCTTTCTGTGAAGAATGCCTGTGCTTTATGATCAATATACCATAAAAACAGGAAAAAGAAAAGGCTTTTCCCGCAAGCAGAGGACGGACGCCGTTTGGCGTCCGTCCCTGTCGTGTTTTAGAAATCCGCGCTCCCCAGCGTCCGGGGGTGCAGCTCCACGTCCCGGATGTTGGAGATGCCGGTGAGGTACATGACCATCCGCTCGAAGCCCAGGCCGAAACCGGCGTGGCGGCAGGAGCCGTACTTCCGCAGGTCGCAGTACCACCAGTAGTCCTCCGGGTTCATGCCCAGCTCCTTGATCCGGGCCTCCAGCACGTCCAGCCGCTCCTCGCGCTGGGACCCGCCGATGATCTCCCCGATGCCGGGCACCAGGCAGTCGGCGGCGGCTACCGTCTTGCCGTCGTCGTTGAGGCGCATGTAGAACGCCTTGATCTCCTTGGGGTAGTCGGTGACGAACACCGGGCGCTTGTACACCTGCTCAGTGAGGTAGCGCTCATGCTCGGTCTGCAGGTCGCAGCCCCAATAGACCTTGAAGTCGAACTGGTCGTTGTGCTCCTCCAGGAGCTTCACCGCGTCGGTGTAGCTCACCCGGGCGAAGTCGGAGGAGGCCACATGCTCCAGCCGCTCCTTCAGGCCCTTGTCCACAAAGGAGTTGAAAAAGTTCATCTCGTCGGGGCACTTCTCCATGACGGTGCGGATGATATACTTAATCATGTCCTCGGCGGTGTCCATATAGCCATTCAGGTCGGCGAAGGCCATCTCCGGCTCCACCATCCAGAACTCGGCGGCGTGGCGCTGGGTGTTGGATTTCTCCGCCCGGAAGGTGGGGCCGAAGGTGTACACGTCCCCGAAGGCCATGGCGAAGTTCTCGGCGTTGAGCTGGCCGGAGACGGTGAGGCTGGCCCGCTTGCCGAAGAAGTCCTGGGAGTAGTCCACCCCGCCGTCGGAGGTCTTGGGCACGTTCTCCAGGTCCAGGGTAGTCACCTGGAACATCTCCCCGGCCCCCTCGCAGTCGCTGGCGGTGATGATGGGGGTGTTCACATACACAAAGCCCCGGTCCTGGAAGAAGCAGTGGATGGCGTGGGCGGCCACGGAGCGCACCCGGAAGGCGGCGGAGAACAGGTTCGTTCTCGGGCGCAGGTGCTGGATGGTGCGGAGGAACTCCACGCTGTGGCGCTTCTTCTGCAGGGGGTAGTCGGGGGTGGAGGGGCCCTCCACCGCGATGGAGGCGGCCTTCACCTCCAGGGGCTGCTTGGCCTCGGGGGTGAGGACCACCGTGCCGGTGACGATCAGGGCCGCGCCCACGTTCTGGCCGGCGATCTCCTTATAGTTCTCCAGCACATTGGCGTCCATGACAACCTGCAAATTGCGGAAGCAGGAGCCGTCATTGAGCTCAATAAAGCCAAAGGTTTTCATATCCCGAATGGTGCGAGCCCAGCCGCAGACGGTGACCGTCCGCTCGGCCAGGGCCCTCTGGTCCGCAAAGATCGCGGCGATGGTGGTGCGCTCCATAAATGTGTTTCTCTCCAATCGTAACATAAAATAATTCTTGATTCTGCCGTGTGTCCCATGGATATATCTGTCGCTGCTGCCCGGCACGGGCGAAATGGAACACCGGAAATCAAAAATAAAAAGCCTGTCCTTTTTATCAGACAGGCCCTATTATAATGCGATTTTTCTCTTTTTACAAGAGTTTTTCCGGGATTTTCCTAGATTCGCTTCTCAACGCGCACCACCAAAACAGTGCGGTCATCTGTAGCGCCCTGAGGACTGTAGGTAATGAGCTGAGCCGCCAGGTCCTTGGGGCTGTCCCCGGTAAATTGGGCAAATCGCTCCCGCAGCCAATTGTCATCCCCGGTTCCGGAGACGCCGTCGCTGACCATCAGCACACAGTCACCGGGGGACAGACGGATGGGAAAGCGATCCGGGGCGTTCCGTCCGCCCATCGAAAGCCCGGCGGGGAGAGAGGAACCGGAAATCCTTCGAATGGAGTTTCCCTTTTTCAGATAGGTCGGAGCGGCGCCCAGCTTAAAAATCGTGCTGTCACCTGTAAACAAATCCACTTGAAGGAGGTCAATGGTGGTAAAACCACCTGCCTCCTCGCCTCGAAGGGCGAGGGCAGAGCTAAGCGTAATCAGCGCGTGTTCCGTATCGACCCCGGCCTGAAGGAACTGCTCCAGCAGGCGCAGGGCCAGAGTGCTCTCTCGGTTGGCTTGGGGTCCGGAGCCCATACCGTCGCAGAGAAGCACATATAAAGTCCCGTCAGAGCGTTTAAAGTAGCTGCCTGCGTCTCCGCTGACCAGCTCGCCGTCCTTTTTTTGTGCCGCTACCCCTGCCACAGCCATAAGGGGTTCCTGCTGAACCAGAGAGAGGTGGTCGCGCTCCTGCTCCTCAACGCGCAGCGGCACTCCCAGCAGTTGAGACAGCTGGGCAATTTCCTCCCCTGAAACAGAATTTTGACAGTCGGGGCCATCCACCTCAATGCGGAGGAGACCTCTTCCATCCCGCAGCGCCGCTCCCCGCAGCTGTCCACCAATTAAGGAGAGCCTCTGTCCCAGCTTTCTGCCCACCGCAAGATCAGGCGTCAGCTCCTGGCCGAGTTCAGCTGCGGCGGCGCCCAAAAGCTCAGACAGCTCTCCATATTGCCGCCATACAGCCTGCCGGCTGACCTGGATACGGCTGTTGTACTGCCGCCGATAGAGCAGCGCGGTGAGCTCCTCATTGACTGCGGCCAGGAATGCCGGGAAGTGGAGGCATCGGCTGGAGAAATGGCTGGGGAAGTCCCCGGCCTCTCCTTTCCCCCGGTCCAACATCGCTTGAACCGCGTGGTTGAGAGAATCGTAGGTGGAGACATAATCACGTTCCCAGCAGTTTGAGCGGAGCGCACAGGTACGGCACACTTTACAGGCGGCCCGATCAAAAACAGTGGCGATATCGTTATCATTTTGCGGGGCGAGAAACGAGGTGCGTATTGCGTCGGACAGAGCGCGAAAGGACTGAGACGCACCCTCCAGATGCCGCCGGGCACGAGTCTGGTTGCGGATGCCAGAGGGCGCCTCCTGCTTCGCCGCAAACCACACTTGAAGGCGGCGCAGGGGGCGTTCCGGCAAAAATAAAAACAGGATTGAGCCCAAGAATACTTCATATAAGATAGAGAGAGAAAGGCCCTGCTCCCAGGTCCACAGGACAGAGAGGCCGTTGGCCAGTACATAGGCCAAAGCGGAGGCCAACCGGGTCATTTTTTGAAACGCTCCTGCGGCTAAGCCGGACGCCCCATAAGCCATCGCATAGAGAGGCATTCCGCCAGAGGTTAAATCCATTGAGAGGCCGGTGGAGAGGCCCAAAATGGCCCCGGCGGGGCAGCCCCCCTGCCAGGCGGCGGCCAATACCGCTGTCACTGCCAGAGAGCGCCCCAGAGAAATATCCTGAAAGAGATGCAGGGAAGCGAGCGACATGAGAAGCGTACAGATCAGCACCACCAGACTGAGTCTCCGCTGAGGAGAGCAGACGGCCTCTCCCCGCCCGGCCCGCAGAGGGATGAGTAGCTGCCGGTAGCACCAGCAGGCTGTCCCTGTGAGAACGCACTCCGTCAGGAAGTAGATGACGTCCGCAGTGTGCCAGCCTGCCTGGGACAAATAGATAAAGCCGGTGCAGCCGTTTAAAAGGCTGGCAATCAGCGGCATAGCCCAGGACTTTCGGAGTAATTTCACATCATAAAAGGCGAAAATAACTGCAAATGTGAGCATAGAGGCGGAGACATACCGTAATCCATCTGCAAAGCCCATCAGTACCAGATATCCGAAGCAGGCCCCAATCAGCGCGGCGGCACCACAGATCCCAGAACCTGCCGCCCCCACAAGGGCCACGCCAAACGGGGCGCATTTTCCGAAGAGAAGTGCGCCGGAAAGGACGGCCGCTAACAGAAAATGAATTCCCCCATTGGCAAACCGAAGCAGGGCAGAAGCGTCCATGCTGACCTGTTCTCCCCGGGCGGATTGTCCCCTCAGTTTGTCCAGCTTTTTGCGCATTGTCTCCATAGACTGCTCCTCCTTCGTGTGGGAAAGCCCAGCCGGCCGTCCGATGTGGACACCATTATATTCCACAAAATGGAAAAATAGAGTCGGAAGGGCGAGAAGTCAAAAATAGACTTTTTCATCTGCTTTTTGGCACATTTCAATGAGAGGAGTACTGAACGGCGCTGACATATGGTTGGAAATTTGGGGTATTGGATGTAAATGCCTATTTTCACACACCGATCTGTCACTCCGCCCTTGCCAAGTCAGGCGGAGTCCTTTATAATTGAACTACCATCCTAAACTGCCCGGAGGAAATCAACATGAAGTTTATCTCTTGGAATGTCAATGGTTTACGCGCCTGTTTAAAAAAGGGTTTTCTAGATTTCTACCGCCAAGAGGCACCGGATTTTTGTTGCCTGCAGGAGACTAAGATGGAACGGGGACAGGCGGACATAGACCTTGGAGATGAAATTTTAGAATTTTGGAATTCCGCAGAAAAAAAGGGGTATTCCGGTACGGCAGTTTTTGCGCGTAGGGCTCCACTGGCTGTGGCTTATGGTATGGACAAGGAACCGCACGACCACGAGGGACGCCTGATCACCTTGGAGTATGAGAAATTCTATTTAGTGTGCTGCTATACCCCTAACTCTCAGGATGGATTAAAGCGTCTGGACTACCGCATGGAGTGGGAGGACGATCTGCGGGACTATCTGGTGTCACTGGACAGGACCAAGCCGGTGGTTTACTGCGGAGATCTGAATGTGGCCCACGAGGAAATCGACTTGAAAAATCCTAAAACGAACCGGATGAATGCAGGCTTCACAGATCAAGAGCGGGAGAAAATGACCTCCCTGCTGCGGGCGGGCTTCACAGATACCTTCCGTTTTCTCTACCCAGATGTGACTGGGGTATACTCCTGGTGGTCCTACCGGTTTAACGCCCGAAAAAATAATGCGGGGTGGCGGATTGATTATTTTATTGTCTCTGACCGGCTCCAAAATCAGATCAAGCGGGCAGAGATCCTCACCTCCGTAGAAGGCAGCGACCACTGCCCTGTGCTGTTGGAGCTGGATCTGTAAATTTGCTGAAACGGACCCAGCTGCGACCTAGATCATTTTGATTATAAGGAGAGGAACTCCCTGATGCGGCGCAGAGATCGTGAAGTGACGGATCTGAAGGAATTGGAGACCATTCTTCAGGAGTGCATGGTGGTACGCCTTGGCCTTCAGGACGACGAGGGCATATTTGTAGTGCCAATGAACTATGGCTACTGCCTGGAGGGAGAGAAACTGACCCTGTATCTTCACTCCGCCCAGGAGGGGCGAAAGGTAGCCGCCTTCCGCCAAGGCGAAACCGCAGCGTTTGAGATGGATTGCTGTCACGCTCTCCAGACCGCGGAGACCGCCTGCGCCCACAGCTTTGGCTACCGCAGCCTTATGGGCACTGGAACGCTTCAGGAGTTAACCAGCCCCGGGGAAAAGCGCACTGCCCTTGAACAGATCATGGCGCATATGACGGGGCGGACCTGGGAAATACCGGAACGCGCCCTGGACAGCGTAGCGGTATTTGCGCTCTGTGTGAAACGGTGGACAGGCAAACAGAATCAATAAATCCAGATTTCTGCACTTTTTATGCCGTTTTCTAGCCTCAAAGCCGCAATCTCTCCGGTGATGCCGCGCTGTAGAAGCCGCGCTCCATCTGAAAAGGCGCTTGCAGGTTTCAAAGCGAAAGAGAGGCCGAAAGCGGAAAACGGGAGCCAATGAAAAGGAGGAGACGAAATCATGCCAGTGTTTGACCCAAAGGAATACCCTTATTCCTCACATCGAAACGCAGTCTATGGACGAAAGGCCATGGCCTGTACCTCCATTCCCCAAGGCGCTCAGATTGGCCTGGATGTGATGAAGGCGGGGGGCAACGCGGTGGATGCAGCGGTGGCTATGGCCGCCGCTATGCCCCTGTTGGAACCCACCAGCAACGGCCTGGGCTCTGACTGCTTCGCCCTGGTGTGGATGGAGAGGGAAAAGAAGCTCTATGGCCTGAATGCCAGCGGAGTAGCCCCCGCCGCCCTTGATGCGGAAAAAGTACGCGCTCTCGGCTTTGAAGAGATGCCCACAGTGGGGTGGATCCCTGTGATGGTGCCGGGCGCTCCTGCGGGATGGGCGGCACTCAACCGACGCTTTGGGTCAAAGCCGCTCTCTGAGCTCTTCGCCCCCGCCATTGCAGGGGCGAGGGACGGCGTCCCGGTGGCGGTGAACTTAGAGGCCATGTGGGAGAAGGACAGCCGCCGCATTGAGGCGGCCATGGGACAGAATCCCGCGCTCCACACCTACTGGTGGTCCCGGTTTACAAAAGAGGGGCAGCCCTATCGGGCCGGAGATATTTTCCGCTGGGAAGAGATGGCCCAAACGCTGGAGGAATTGGCCGCCACTGACTGTGAGAGCTATTACCGCGGGCCGTTGATGGAAAAGATGGTCGCCTTCAGCCGGGAGACAGGGGGCTATCTCACAGAAGAGGACTTTGGCTCTTATCAGCCCATGTGGGTAGAACCCATTACCACCCAGTACAAGGGGTACACTGTTTGTGAGATCCCACCAAACGGCCACGGGATTACAGTGCTGATGGCTCTTAACATATTGAAGGAACTGGAGCTGTCTCCAGAGCGGGAGCGGGCAGACACCTATCACAAAATCATAGAGGCTCTGAAGCTGGCATTCATTGACGCTAAGACCTATGTGGCAGATCCCCGGTATATGCGTACAAGGGTGGAGGATCTCTTGTCCCCGGATTATGCCCGGCAGCGGCGGTCTCTCATTTCAAACCGGGCGCTTCTCCCCCAGGCCGGAGATCCCTCCTGCGGAGATACCATCTACTTATGTACCGCCGACCCAGAAGGCAACATGGTCTCTTTTATCCAGAGCAACTACAGCTGTTTCGGGGCCGGCATCGCGGTTCCTGGGACAGGAATCTCCTTCCAAAATCGGGGAGCGAACTTCTCCCTGGACCCGGTCAGCGACAACTGCCTGGTGGGAGGAAAGCGCGCCTACCACACGATTATTCCCGGTTTCCTGATGGAAAAAGGGGAGGCTGTGGGACCTTTCGGGGTCATGGGCGGCTTTATGCAGCCCCAGGGCCATGTCCTGATGATGGTCAACACCATCGATTATCACCTGAATCCCCAGGCGGCTCTGGATGCCCCTCGGATCCAGTGGACCGGAGGGAGACATATCCAGCTGGAGCGGGAGGTGCCCGCCCATATTGCCCAGGCCCTCTCCCGCATGGGCCACGATGTGGAGATCGTCAACTCCAATCTGAATATGGGCCGGGGACAGATCATCTGGAAAACAGACAACGGGCTGTACATCGGCGGTACGGAGCCAAGGTGCGACGGAACCATCGCGGCGTGGTGAGGGTCAGGAACCTTTCTCCTCCTGGATCGGCCGTTGTCTCCACGGGGCAGGACTCGAGCGTGTCTTGGCCCCGCCCCTGCAAATCTGATAGTTCATTCAATTTGACCTGAGAAAGAAGGTATACACCATGAAAATTGCCCAACTGTTCGGAAAAGGCCGGACCGTTTTCTCCTGTGAGGTCTTTCCGCCCAAAAAAACCAGTCCAGTGGACAGCATCTACAAGACCCTGGACGGACTCAAGGACATTCGCCCTGACTTCATCAGCGTCACCTACGGGGCCGGCGGCTCCAGCAACGTGAACCAGTCCACGGCGGAGATCGCCTCCATCATCCAGAACCAGTACCACATCACCGCCATGGCCCACCTGACCTGCGTGGCCTGCACCAAGGGGGAGGCCGCCGGAATTTTGGCCCAGCTGAAAACCGCCGGGGTGGAGAACGTGCTGGCCCTGCGGGGGGACCCGAACCCGGATTTCCCCCCCAAGGAGGATTTCCTCCACGCCAATGAGCTGGTGTCCTTCATCCGCCGCCGGGGAGATTTCGGCGTGTCCGCCGCCTGCTACCCGGAGGGCCACCCGGAGAGTCCCGACCTGGTCACCGACGTGCGCTACCTGAAACAGAAGGTGGACGCGGGAGCCCAGCATCTGGTGAGCCAGCTGTTCTTTGACAACGACGACTTCTTCCGCTTTTTGGAGCGCTGCCGCATCGCCGGCATTGAAGTCCCCATCGAGGCGGGCATTATGCCCGTGCTGAACCGGGCGTCCATCGAGCGGATGGTGTCTCTGTGCGGGGCCTCCCTGCCCCGGAAGCTCACCCGCATCCTGGCCCGGTACGGGGACCACCCCGCCGCCCTGCGAGAGGCCGGCCTGGCCTATGCCATCGACCAGATCTCTGACCTGGTGGCCGCTGGGGTGGACGGTATCCACCTGTACACCATGAACAGCCCCGATGTGGCCAAACAGATCAGCGAGCGCGTGGCCTCCATCCGGAGCGTGTAACCCATGGGGTAGGGGCGGCCTGTGGCCGCCCGTCCTATCCCACACATTCTGTAAAAATCGGGCGGCCAAAGGCCCCCTACTTCCCCTGTGAAACAGGTGACTTCATGCCCATCTCTCTCACACAACTCAACACAGACGAAATTCTCCGCTATATGGGCACGCCGCCGGATCAGGCGGGGGCGGAGCTGCGGGCCCTGGCGGAGGACTGCGCCCGGGAGATGCTCGCCGCCGCCCGGCCCCGGTGGGCGTACCGGGTCTTTGACCTGGCCTTTGAGCCGGAGGGGGTGCGGCTGGGCGGAGCCCTGCTGCTGCCCGGGGAGGACCTGAAGCGGCACCTGGCAGGCTGCCAGAGGGCGGTCCTCTTTGCCGCCACCCTGTCCGCCCAGGCGGACGGGCTCATCCGCCGGGCGGAGAGCCGGGACATGCTCCGGGCCCTGGCCCTGGACTGCGCCGCCGCCGCGGCGGTGGAGGAGCTGTGCGACCAGATCGAGGGGGAGCTCCAGGGGCAATTTCCCGGCTGCTTCTTCCCCTTCCGGTACAGCCCCGGCTATGGGAATTTGCCCCTCACCCTCCAGGGGCCCCTGCTGGCCCTGCTGGACGCCCCCCGGAAAATCGGCCTGTGCGCCAGCGCCGCCCACATCCTCACCCCCCGGAAATCCGTCACCGCCATTTTGGGGGTGTCCGACGCCCCCGTGAACCAAACCGCCCGAAGCTGCGTGGGCTGTCCCGCCCAGAGCGGCTGCCAGTATCGAAAGTCAGGTGGACACTGTGGAATTTCTTGAACTGTTAAAAACCGGCCGCCCCGTGCTCCTGG
>CALXGD010000116.1 GCA_944387745.1 uncultured Oscillospiraceae bacterium | reverse complement strand
CGGCACCACGCCGACCAGGTGAAGAGCGTCTCCGACGCCCTCTGGAAGCTGTACGGCCGGTTCCCGGACGCCCAGTTCCACCTGGCCCTCACCGGGTCGGGGGCCAAGCGGCTGGGGGACGCCCTGGGCGTGCCCTATGTCCAGGAGGTGGTGGCCAACTCCATCGCGCTGCGCTCCAAGTACGAGGATGTGGGGGCGGCCATCGAGCTGGGCGGCCAGGACGCGAAGATCATCTTTTTTCGCCGGAACGACGTCTCTGGTCAACTGGAGGCGGCGGACATGCGGATGAACGGCAGCTGCGCCGGAGGCACCGGCGCCTTCATTGACGAGGTGGCTGCCATTTTAAACGTTCCAATTGAGAAATTTGACGCCCTGGCGGCCAAGGGGGACTGCGTCTACGATGTGTCCGGCCGGTGCGGCGTGTACGCCAAGACCGACATCCAGCCCCTGCTGAACCAGGGCGTTTCCAAGGAGAACCTGGCCCTGTCCGCCTTCCACGCCATTGCTAAGCAGACCATCGGCGGGCTGGCCCAGGGACTGGAGATCAAGCGGCCTGTGGCCTTCGAGGGGGGCCCCCTCACCTTCAACCCCACACTGATCCGGGTGTTTGCCCAGCGGCTGGGGCTGGAGCCGGGGGACGTCCTGGTTCCGGAGCGGCCGGAGCTGATGATGGCCTACGGGGCGGCCCTGTCCTTGGAAACGCTGTATGCCGGCCGCGACACCCAGATCAAGCCGGACCGGCTCTTAGACGGCCTACAGCACATCAAGGAAACCGCCGGCGGTGGGGATCGGGGGAAGCCCTTCTTCGACACCCCGGCGGAGCGGGAGGAATTCCGGCGCCGACACGCCCTCCCGGACTGGAGACCGGCGGAGCTCCACAGGGGGCAGAACGTCCGGGCCTGGCTGGGCATCGACTCGGGGAGCACCACGACGAAGTTTGTCCTTCTGGGGGAGGACGAGACCATTCTGGATTTCTTCTACGCCCCCAACGAGGGGGACCCCCTGAATGTGGCGAAAAACGCCCTGCTGGCCCTGCGGGACCGGTATCAAAAGGCCGGGGCCAAGCTGGAGATTCTGGGGGTGGGCACCACCGGCTATGGGGAGCAGCTCTTTGCCAACGCCTTTTCGGCTGAGTGCCATGTGGTGGAGACGGTAGCTCACGCCCGGGCCGCCGCCAAATATGTGCCGGACGCCACCTTCCTGCTGGACATCGGCGGCCAGGACATGAAGGCGATCTGGCTCTCCCACGGAATTATTACCAATATCGTGGTCAATGAGGCCTGTTCCTCCGGCTGCGGCTCCTTTTTGGAGAACTTTGCCGCCTCTCTACATATCCCGGTGGACCGGATTGCTCAGGCGGCCTTTGACGCCCAGAACCCCGCCCAGCTGGGGAGCCGGTGCACCGTCTTTATGAACAGCAGCATTGTGACAGAGCAGCGCAACGGCAAGCTGCCGGGGGACATCATGGCCGGATTGTGCCGGTCCATCATTGAGAATGTGTTTACCAAGGTGATCCGCATCTCTAACCTGGACTCCCTGGGGGACACCATTGTGGTCCAGGGGGGCACCTTCCGCAACGACGCGGTGCTCCGGGCCCTGGAGCAGTACACCGGCCAGACGGTGATCCGCGCCCCCTACCCCGGCGTCATGGGGGCCATCGGGGCCGCCCTGCTGACCAAGGAGCGCATGGCCGGAAAGCCCCGGACCTTTATTGGTCTGGACGCCCTGGAGGGGTTCTCCTATACCCAGCAGGCCAACTCTCCGTGCCCCTTCTGCGCCAACCACTGCAAACGCACCATCCTCACCTTCTCCAACGGCAGCTCCTGGGTGACCAACAACCGCTGCGAGCGGGGCGAGATCCTGGGCGACCCAAAAGACGAGGGCGTTCGGGCACAACTCCAGGTCAAAACCCAGGAGAAAGAAAGGACTCCAAATCTGTTCCAACTCCGGGAAGAACTGCTGTTTCAGAACTATCCTGTTCCGGCCCCAAAAACAAGCCGGAATATGGTCATCGGCATTCCCCGAGTGTTGTCCTTTTGGGACACCGCCCCCTTCTGGACCACGTTGTTCCGGGCGCTGGGCTTTTCAGTGAAGCTATCCCACAAGAGCACCCGGAAGATGTACGAGAGCGGCCTGTCCGCCGTCACCTCCGACACGGTTTGTTTCCCGGCAAAATTGGTCCACGGCCACATCCGGGATCTGGTGAAACAGGGGGTGGATCGAATTTTCATGCCGTCTGTTACCACTGTCCCCTCAGAGAATACAGAAAAAACCAGCGAGTCCATGTGCGCTGTGGTAAAGGGCTATCCCCTGATCATCCGCAACTCCGATGATCCGGAGCGGCAGTGGGGTGTCCCCTTTGATGCCCCGCTGTTCCACTGGTACACCGACGCGGACCGGATGGAGCAGCTGGTGAAATACATGGAAGATACCTTTCAGATTCCCGCCCAAGAGGTCCGCGCCGCCATTCGGGCCGGTGAGGACGCCCAGCGGAGCTTTCAGACGCAGATGCTCCAGGCGGGGGAGCGGGTGCTGAAGCAGGCGGGGGACCAGGGGACCTACGCCGTCGTGCTGGCCGCCCGGCCCTATCAGACCGATGCCCTAGTCAACCACGACCTGCCCGCCCTATTCACCGGCATGGGTATCCCGGTGCTTACTGTGGACGCAGTGCCCCACGCCAACCAGGTGGACCTGAGCCGGAGCGCCCTGGACATTGTGAACAACTACCACGCCCGGATGCTGTCTACGGCCATTCTGGCTGCCCAGGACCCAAGGCTGGAGTATGTGCAGATCGTCAGCTTCGGCTGCGGCCACGACGCCTATCTGTCCGACGAGATTGTCCGTCTCATGGGGGAGATCTCCGGAAAAACGCCCCTGGTTCTCAAGCTGGATGAGAGCGACGTGCAGGGCCCCCTGCGCATCCGGGTGCGCTCCTGTGTGGAGGCCCTGGCCATGCGGCGGGAGCGGGAGCAGGTCCACCCGGTGCGGGAGCTGGAGGACCCCTATCCGGTGAAATTCAGCAGGCGGGACAAGAAGGAGCGCCTGGTGCTCATCCCCAACGTGTCCCACGCCTTCTGCCGGGTGATGTCCGCCGCTATGGGCGGGGATGGATTGCACACCGTCCCGCTGGAGGTCGGCCGGGAGGAGGCCATCCGTCTGGGCAAGCGCTACGTCCACAACGACATCTGCTTCCCCGCCCAGGTGGTCATCGGCGAGGCCCTGGCCGCCTTGAAGAGCGGAAAGTACGACCTGGACCACGTGGCCATCGCCATGGCCAAATACGTGGGGGACTGCCGCCTGACCCACTACAGCGCCCTGCTGCGGAAGGCCCTGGACGACGCGGGCTTTGCCCAGGTGCCCATCGTCACCAACGACGGGGAGGACAGCCACGACCAGCACCCCGGCTACCGCATGAGCCTGGCCGCCTCCATTCGCATCGCCTTCGCCCTGCCCATGATTGACGTGCTGGAGGAGCTGCTGAGAAAGATCCGGCCCTATGAGACGGTGCCCGGCAGCGCCAATCAGGCCTTTGACCAGGCCATGGACCTGCTCATCGGCGGCCTGGAGCGCCGGGGCGTCCGGGGGGCGGAGCAGGGCTTCCGAAAGGCCATCCAGGTGATGAAGGGGGTGGAGTACGATCGCTCGAATCCAAGGCCCAGAGTGTTGATTGTAGGGGAGTACCTGCTGAACTTCCACCCCGGCGCCAACCACGACATTGAGGACTATTTGGAACAAAACGGCTTTGAGATCGTCGAGGCCCGGATGACCGACGTGATTCAGAAGCTGTACTTCAACAAGGACGCCCAGATCAAGGAGTACCACGTCCACAAGCCCTTTGGGGAGAAGGCCTGGTACGCCACGGCGGACGCTATTTTCGAGGCGGCCCACGCCATGACCGACCGCATCGCGAAAGAACACCCCCTCTATGAGCGGGCGGTGCGCCTGCCCGAGCTGGTACAGGCCAGCGACCCAATCATCCACCACACCTTTGATGCCGGGGAGGGTGTGCTGATTCCAGGTGAGATCCTCCACCACGCCGCCCGCGGCTGCCGGGCCTTCGTCATTTTGCAGCCCTTCGGCTGTCTGCCCAACCATGTGGTGGGCCGGGGGGTGGCCAAGCGGCTGAAGGAATGTTATCCGGACGCGCAGATCCTGCCCCTGGACTACGACCCGGACGTGAGCTTTGCCAATTTGGAAAACCGTCTGCAGATGTTGGTGATGAACGCCAAGAGCAAGGCCCAGGAGACCGTGAAGGCTCAGACGGCCGGAGAAAACGATATGGCCAAGGCGATCTGAGCCAGCAAAAACCCCGCTGCAGAATTGCTCTGCAGCGGGGTTTTTGATTCTGAACCTCAGTGGGGCGTCACTTAAAGCTCTCTTTCAGGCTTACGGCCCGGTTAAAGACCAGCGCGCCGGGCTTGGAGTCCCGGTTATCCACGCAGAAGTAGCCCAGGCGGAGGAACTGGTACTGGGCGGGGGCGGTTGCCTGGGCAAGAGATGCCTCCAGCTTGCAGCCCTCCAGCACCTCCAAAGAATTGGGATTCAGGCAGTCCAGGAAGTTTTTGTCCCCGGCGTCCGGATCGGGGTCGGTGAACAGGTTGTCGTACAGCCGCACCTGGGCGTCCACGGCGGTGGCGGCGTCCACCCAGTGGATGGTGGCCCCCTTCACCTTCCGGCCGTCGGCGGGGTTGCCACCCTGGGACTCCGGGTCGTACTCGGCCAGCACCTCCACCACGTTTCCGGCCTCGTCCTTGACGCAGCCGGTGCAGCGAATGAGGTACGCCCCCTTCAGACGGCACTCAGGGCCGTTGGGAAACAGGCGCTTATACTTGGGGATGGGGGTCTCCAGGAAATCGTCCGCCTCAATATACAAATTCCGGGAGAAGGAGATGGTGCGGACGCCGGCTTCCGGGTCGTTGGGGTTGTTCTCCACCTCCACGGATTCGCTCTGCCCCTCGGGGTAGTTGGTGATGGTCAGCTTGATGGGGCGCAGGACGGCCATGACCCGCTGGGCGTGCTCGTTCAGGTCCTCCCGCAGGCAGTGCTCCAGGAAACTGTACTCCACCACGTTGGCAGACTTGGCCACGCCGATGCGGCTGCAGAAGTTCCGGATAGAGGCCGGGGTGTAGCCCCGGCGGCGCAGGCCGCACAGGGTGGGCATCCGGGGGTCGTCCCAGCCGGCGACCTTTCCCTCTTCCACCAGCTTCCGCAGCTTCCGCTTGCTCATCACGGTGTAGTTGATGCCCAGGCGGGCGAATTCGATCTGCCGGGGGTGGCTGGGCAGATCGCAGTGCTCCACCACCCAGTTATAGAGGGGGCGGTGATTTTCAAACTCTAGGGAGCACAGGGAGTGAGTGATGCCCTCCAGAGCGTCCTGGATGGGGTGGGCGAAGTCGTACATGGGATAGATGCACCACTTATTTCCCTGCCGGTGGTGATGCATATAGTTGATCCGGTAGAGCACCGGGTCCCGCATGTTGAAATTTCCGCTCTCCAGGTCGATTTTAGCCCGGAGGGTGTACTTGCCCGCAGGAAACTCCCCATTTTTCATGCGCTCGAACAGGTCCAGAGACTCCTCGACGGGCCGGTCCCGCCAGGGGGAGCGGGCGGGGGTGTTCACATCACCCCGGTACTCCTTAAACTGTTCAGGGGTGAGCTCGCACACATAGGCCAGTCCCTTCTTGATAAGGCCCACCGCCTGCCGGTAGTCCTCGTCAAAGTAATCAGAACCGTAGAAAAAGCGGTCCCCCCAGTCGAAGCCAAGCCAGTGGATATCCTCTTTGATGGCGTCCACAAACTCTTCGTCCTCTTTGGTTGGATTGGTGTCGTCCATCCGCAGGTTGCAGATGCCGCCGAATTTCTCAGCAGTGCCGAAGTCGATGGTCAGCGCCTTGCAGTGGCCAATATGCAGATAGCCGTTGGGTTCGGGTGGAAAACGGGTATGCACCTGCATCCCGGCGAACTGTCCGCCGGGGGCGATGTCCTCCGCGATAAATTCATGGATAAAGTTCTGGCTGGGAGCGGGCTCTCCGGTCTCGGGAGCGCCGGTTTTCAATTCTTCCGCCATAGTGTGACCCTCCTGTCTCTTTGGTGGGATATTAACCTAGCTATTTTACATCATACCGGGCTTTGGATGCAAGGCTTTCTTTTGAAGTTTTGGCACAGAGACTGCGGGGGCCGGATGGGTTTGGAAAGAAGCGGCTTGGACTCTTTACGATTTTGATCCTTTTTGCTATAATAACTGTGATAAAAGAAAATACTGTGCTGATAGCCGACCAATGGAGGTGTTCACTGAATGCTTCAGCCGTGGATCAAAAAAACTGTGGACGGCTATAACCGCTTAACGCGGTTTCTTCCCAAAATTCCGAAAAACGTGCTGACTACAGCGCTGTTGCTGTATCTGGCCTACCGCGTCAGCGGGGTCCTGCTGCGGCACACAGGAGCGGAGAACAACTCCCCCCTGGTATTTACACTGGCGGTGATGTTTATCTCCCTGCTGACAGACGGATATGTCTATGGGGTGGTGGCTTCGATTATTGGCGGCTTTTGTATCAATTATTTCTTTATGTATCCCTATTGGGCTTTTTCTCTGAGCATTGCCGGCTACCCGGTGGCTATGCTGAGTATGACAGCCATGTCGGTGGTGGTGTGCGCCCTGACTGCCCGGGTGAAGCTCCAGGCTGTGGAGGCGGAGAAGCGGGAAAGGGATACGAAAGCCCTCTATGAGCTCAATACCAGGCTCAATGAGGAGAAAAATGCCATCCAGCTCCAGGCTGACCGGGAGACGATCCGGGGCAATATCCTGCGGGCGGTATCCCATGATCTCCGCACCCCACTCACTACCATATCAGGGGCGGCCTCAGTCCTCATGGCCAGTGAGGAGATTGCAGCCTCAGAGAAGAGTATGTCCCTGGTGCGGGATATTAAAAGCGATGCGGATTCTCTCATTGCCATGGTGGAGAATCTGCTGTCGGTGACAAAAATTCGGGATGGTGTGATGCCTCTGAACAAGCAGGATGAGCTGTTGGAGGAGGTGGCGGGGGACGCAATGCTCACCATCCGCCGCCGCTTTCCCGACTACCATGTGGAGATGGAGATGTCCGACGACATTTTATTTGTCCCCATGGAGCCGATTCTGATCAAACAGGTGATCGTTAATCTGCTGGAGAACGCTATCCGCCACTCCGGGGACCGGGAGCATATCCGACTGCATCTGTTCCGCCAGGAGAACTGGGCGGTGGTTGAGGTGCGGGACCGGGGAAAGGGCATCTCTCAGGAGGTGAGCCAGGCGGTCCAGATGGGACGGCCTCTGGAGGACAACCTGACAGGAGATTCCTCCCGGGGAATGGGGATCGGACTTTCTGTATGTCAAAGCATTATTAAGGCCCACAACGGCTTCTTTGCCGCCGGAAATGACCCGGAAGGTGGAGCGGTGTTCCGTTTTGGGCTGCCCATGGAGGAAGAAAAAGATGAATGAAAAGCGTGTGATTCTGGTCATTGAGGATGAGCGCACCATCAGCAATTTTATCTGCCGGGCGCTGAATGCCAACGACTATAAGGCGATTCCGGCCTTCAGCGGGAAGGAGGGCCTCTCTCTGTTCTTTTCCCACAGCCCTGACCTGGTGCTCCTGGATCTGGGTCTGCCGGATATAGACGGGATGGAGATCCTGCAGCAGATGAGCGGCCTGCCCCAGGAAATCCCTGTCATTATCATTTCCGCCCGGGACCGGGAGTCGGAAAAGGTGAAGGCGCTGGATATGGGGGCGGACGACTACATCGTAAAGCCTTTCGGCGTGTCGGAGATGCTGGCCCGGGTGCGCACTACCCTGCGGCGCTCCGACCGGCTGAAGCTGAGCCAGGGCACCCAGAAGGATGTCTATCACATCAAAGACCTGACTGTGGATATCGCCAAACACCAGGTGCTTCTCAACGGCGAAGAAATCCACTTTACCCAGAATGAGTTTAAAATACTGGAGCTGCTGTGTATTCACGCCGGAAAAGTGCTTACCTACGACTTTATCCTGGAGCATGTGTGGGGGCCCTACGGCAGCAGCAGCAACCAGATTCTCCGGGTGAACATGGCTAATATCCGGCGGAAGCTGAAGGAAAATCCCTCGGAACCCAAGTATGTGCTGACAGAGCTGGGAATTGGCTACCGAATGTTGGAGGACTGAGCGGGCTCCTCAATAGACGGTATGCTGTCTGTTTGAGCGCTCCCGCGGCGAAGGCCGCGGGAGCGCTGTGTTTTTGTGAACTGGCTGAAATTAGGAAGAATTTGACGAAAATTTCGGTCAAAGCTAAAGATAAACCGGCCGCAGAAAGGTTGTTTGTGTAAAATCCCAGTTGACTTTCTGGTAAA
>CALXGD010000115.1 GCA_944387745.1 uncultured Oscillospiraceae bacterium | reverse complement strand
CGCTGTCGCTCTGACTGTCTCCCTCCGCCCTCTGTCAGGGGAGTCCGTACTCCGTATCTTCATCGGGACTGCCGCAGACGGCGGCAGTCCCCTTTTTATATAAAAAAGTCCGGCACAGAAAATCTGTGCCGGACTTCCTTGTTTCCGTACGGATGCTATCGCTTACTCCTCATCCCCGCCGGTCTCATCCTCATCGTCAGCGAGCTCCAGGGAGAAGCGGTTGGCGCAGCTGGGACACTCCACCTCGCCAGCAGCCAGGGCCTCATCGTCGATCAGAATGGGCTCCCCGCAGTTGGGGCACTCCACCTCGAAGAAATCGTCGTCCTCCTCGTCCTCGTCATAGACGACGGACTCCACGTCGGCCAGGTCGTCTGAGAGGGCATCAATCTCCTCGCCAAGGGCCAGGGCATTCTCCTCCAAATCCTCGATGGAAAGGCCGACCTCCTCTAGGATGCCGATCATTACAGAGATCAGCTTTCCCTCCTTGGATTTCTCTACATCCAGGTTCAGGCCCTCGGCCAGGCCCTTCAGATATGCAACTTTTTCGGAAATGGTCATTGTTACGCTCCTTTCTGGCTGCATCGGCATAAAAGCACTTGCAGGTACAGGCGGCCTCCCGCGGTTCGCTGCGGCTCGGGCGCTTATGGTGTCACGCCTCGCCTGCTCACTGCGCGCGGCTTCCCAACGTCTCGGGACACAAACGGAAACACACCGTGTTTCCTGGTTTGTATCCCTCGCTCTGGTCCATCCGCGCGGTTTGCTGCGGCTCGGGCGCTTATGCCTTACAGCGCTCCAGATACTCGCCGGTGCGGGTGTCGATTTTGATCTTGTCGCCGGGGTTGATGAACAGGGGCACCTTGATCTCGGCGCCGGTCTCCAGGGTGGCGGGCTTGGTCACGTTGGTGGCGGTGTCGCCCTTGAAGCCGGGGTCAGTCTCAGTGACCTCCAGCTCCACAAAGTTGGGGGGCTCCACGCCGAACACGCTGCCCTTGTAGGACATCACCTTGCAGGTCATATTCTCCTTCACAAAGCGGAAGGAGTCGCCCAGCAGATCCTTGCTGATGGGGATCATGTCATAGGTCTCCATGTCCATGAAGTAGTACAGGTCGCCGTCGTTGTAGCTGTACTCCATGTCCTTGCGCTCCACGAAGGCCTGCTCAAACTTGGCGGTGGGGTTAAAGGAAGTCTCGGTCACGCCGCCGTTGATGATGTCCTTCATCTTGGTGCGGACGAAGGCGGCGCCCTTGCCGGGCTTCACGTGCTGGAACTCCACCACCTGCATCACCTTGCCGTCCATCTCAAAGGTCACGCCGTTGCGGAAATCGCTGGCAGAAATCATTGCCATAGGTATCATCCTCCGTTGTCTTTTAATGAACTAATTTATTTTACCCTGTTTTCCCCCATTTGACAAGGGGTTTTCGGAAAATATGCGGAAAATCAAAGTATAATCAACTGTTTTGGGGCGCGGGTCAGGTCCCGGCATCCCCCCTCCTCCAGCACCAGCACATCCTCGATGCGCACCCCGAAGCGCCCCGGCAGATAGACCCCCGGCTCGGCAGAGATCACCGTACCGGCGGGGAGAGGCCGCTCCTCACCGGGAGAGGCATTGGGACTCTCATGGATCTCCAGGCCCAGGGAATGGCCGAAGCTGTGCGTGAAATAGGCCCCATAGCCCATATTCTCAATCACCTGCCGGGCCGCGGCGTCCAGCTCCCGACCGGTGATCCCGGCCCGAGCGGCGGCGATTCCCGCTTCCTGGGCGGCCAGCACTGTCTCATAGACCCGCTTCATCTCCTCTGAGGGCTGTCCCACCGCCACAGTGCGGGTCATGTCGGAGCAGTAGCCGTCCACCACGCAGCCAAAGTCCATAGTGACAAACATCCCTCTCTCAATCACCGTCTCCCCCGGCACCGCGTGGGGCATGGAGCCATTGGCCCCTACGGCCACAATGGGGTCGAAGGACACCCTCCGGGCTCCCCGCCGCAGCAGCTCATAGACCAGCCTGGCGGCCACCTCCTGCTCGGTGAGGCCGGGGCGGATAAAGTTCAACATCTCTTCAAAGGCCTCGTCGGTGATCCGCTGGGCCGCCTCCATGGCGGCCAGCTCCTCTGCATCTTTGGAGGCGCGAAGTCCATCCAGCAGTCCCTGGGCGGGGATCAGCTCACAGAGGGGGGAGAACTCCCGCTGCCAGCGGCGATACTGGTCCACGCACACTCTGCCGCTCTCAAATCCCACCCGCTTCAGGCCATGGGTCTGAATATATGCCCGGGCTAGGGCCAGATGACTCCACTCCCGGCTGGTGAGGACCACCTCCGCCCCATTCACCTGTCTGCGGGCAGCCTCGATATATCGGCCGTCAGTGGAGTACTGGCAGCCCTCAGCTGTCACCAGCACAAAGCCCTCCCCCAGAAATCCCACGGCGTAGCGCTCCCCGGGCTCGCTGGTGATAAGCATGGCGTCCAAGCCGTAATCGGGTAGCTTGGCAGCGATGTTGTTCAGATGGTTCACAGTGTTCTTCCTCCGTTCCGCAGAGAGATAGGAGTGAGAAGATAGGAGATAGGAGTGATTGTGTCCGGCTGCGCCGGACGGTTCA
>CALXGD010000114.1 GCA_944387745.1 uncultured Oscillospiraceae bacterium | reverse complement strand
GGCTCTGCCGCAGCACTCTTTTTTTCTTAAAACATAGATTTGA
This sequence comes from uncultured Oscillospiraceae bacterium, assembly GCA_944387745.1. The sequence goes on along the minus strand of CALXGD010000114.1, from coordinate 8,745 downwards.
TTTTACAAAGGGCCTTTCATTTCAAAAGAAAAGGACAGCAAGCAGCAGAATCTATAAGAAAAATCTTTTTCATAAATATTTATTGACCTTTCTGAACAAATGTGATATGATCACGTTAAAGGCATTGATCAAAGAAGATTTATGTGAGACCACATGAGAATAAACATTTGTGAAGCAAAATTTTTTAGGTGACATAAATCAAAAAAGAGCAATACATAATCAGCCATGAAAAATATGGGCATTTTTTGAAAGATTCCCGATATAATACTTTCATAAGTGAAAGACTCAGAACGGAGGTGGAGAGGGAAGGCGCGAAGCGACCCAAGAAACAGCCAAAGGACTGCTCATGTCAGAGACATGGCAGGCGACGCGGAAAGGAAAGAGGTGGCGGAAGGCTTATGAAAGACACAGCGGATCCAATCAGCAATTTCAACGAGATGATCGAGACCTACCGGCTGTCCCTGATGAACTCTATGGGATACCGGAGAAGGGACATTGAAAAGCCCCTGGTGGGAATCATCCACGGCTTCAATCAGGCCAGCCCCGGGAATGCCGGGAACCACGCCCTGGTGGAGGCCGCCAAGGTGGGTATCGCCGGGGCGGGTGGCACGCCGGTGGAGATTCCCATTCCCGGCGTGTGCGGCTCCATGAGCGGCGGCGCGGACAGCTTCCGCTTCAACTTCCCCTACCGGGACTGCGCCGCCTCTCTGGCGGAGCTGATGATGTCCATCAACCGGCTGGACGCGTGCATGTTTATCCCCTCCTGCGACAACGTGGTTCCGGCCTATCTCAACGCCTCCGTCCGGGTGAACATCCCCTCGGTGTTTGTGACGGGGGGCTACATGATGCCGGGCTCCCACTGCGGACAGGTGATCACCGCCTTCGATCTGCCCAAGATCATCTCCAAAAACGCGGCCCACCACGAGATGCAGCAGGGGGAGATCGACCGGATCATCTCCTCCGCCTGCCCCACTCCAGGGGCCTGCCCGGAGATCGGGACGGCCAACACCATGGCCTCTATGACGGAGGCCCTGGGGATGAGCCTCCCCGGAAACGCCACCACCGCCAGCTACGCGGCGGAGCTGCCCCGCATGGTGAAGAATGCGGCGGAGGTGCTGATGGAGGCCTACCGGAACAATCTGCGGCCCCGGGACATCATCTGTCAGGAGGGGCTGGAGGACGCGGCCAGAGTGGTGCTGGCTCTGGGCGGTTCCCCCAATGTGCTGCTCCACATCCTGGCCCTGTCGGAGGAGGCGGACGCGGGGATGACTCTGGACGACTGGGACCGCCTGTCCCGGGAGACCCCGCTCCTGTGCCGGATTAAGCCCAACCACCCCCAGAACACCATGGTGGACTTCGCGGCGGCCGGCGGCGTATATAAGCTGCTGTCCGTGATGAAGCCCCTGCTGAACACGGGACGAAAGACCATCCTGGGAGTCAGCCTGGGGGAGGCCATCGAAAATTGGGAGGCCCTAAAGCTCCCCTGCAGGGACAACGGTGTTATCACGACCCTAGAGGAGCCGGTGTCCAGCAACGGCGGCATTATGATCCTCTATGGCAGCCTGGCGCCGGAGGGCAGCGTAATCAAGACCAGCGCCATGGCCAAGCAGGTGGACTCCTTTGAGGGGGTGGCTCGGGTCTTTGACTCAGAGCGGGACGCGGCGGCCGCCCTGTTTGCCGGAGAGATCCGGGATAAGACAGCGGTAGTGGTGCGGTACGAGGGCCCCAAGGGGGCACCCGGCGCCCGGGAGGCCATGATGCTCATGCACGCGGTGGTGGGCATGGGCCTGGTGGAGCGGGTGGCTGTGATCACCGACGGCCGCTTCTCCGGCACCAATTTGGGCATCGCTGTGGGACATGTGGCGCCAGAGGCGCCCAACGGCGGGCCCATTGCCCTGGCGCGGGACGGAGATCGGATCCGGATCGACCTGAAGGAGCGGCGGCTGGATTTGCTAGTCCCAGAAGATGAGATGACAAAGCGGCGGTCTGAGTGGGTGAAGCCGGAGCCCAAGGCGGACCACGGACTGCTGTATGAGTGGGCGATGAGAGGAGGTTCACTGTCCCACGGAGGAATCTTGGGCAAGTACTACGAGTGATCCAAAAGAAAAAGAAATCAATGGAAAAAGGGAGGAAATAACCATGCTTGCAAAGGGCGGAAAAAACTTCTACGGCATCCCAATCGGCATCCTGATGAATGAATCCAGCTTCCCGAGAGTGCCCGGAGAGATGGGCAACGCCTGGACCTGGAGCTTCCCGGTCCGCTACAAGGTGGTCAAGGGGGCCCGGTTTGAGAAGGTGGTGGACGGCGGACTCCCAGAGGAGGAGCTGCTCCAGCCCTACATCGACGCGGCCAAGGAGCTGGAGGCGGAGGGCGTCATGGCCATCACCACCAACTGCGGCTTTGTGGCCCTGTACCAGGAGAAGGTCAAGGAGCACATCCACATTCCTCTCTTCGCCTCCTCGCTGCTGCAAATCCCCCTGGTTTACAAGATGCTGCCCCCGGGAAAGATCGTGGGCGTGATGACGGTGGACAGCACCAAGCTGACCCAGAAGCACTTTGAGTGCGCGGGGGCCGCTGATATTCCCAAGGTGGTCTATGGTATGCAGGATGAGGAGGAGTTCACCCACTTCATGCGGGAGGACCGCCAGGTGGTGGACACCGAGAAGTGCCGCCAGGACCACATCCGGGTGGCCAAGCGGATGATCGAGGAGCACCCCGAGGTGGGCGCCATCGTCCTGGAGTGCACCAACATGCCCCCCTGGGCCAAGGATGTGCAGGAGGTCACAGGGCGGCCCGTATTTGACATCTGCACCTTGACAAACTATGTGGCCTCGGCCTTCCTGAAGAAGGACACCTTCGGCTACATGTAACACAGAACTGAAACATATCTGGCGGAGCAGAGATCCCGGAATTGCCCCGTATGTCATCCCAAAGTTCCCATGTCCGTATGAGAGGGGAGAGCTCTCATATCGCTGAAAGGAGAGAAAGGTATGAATACTGGCGCTGTTATTCTAATGGTTGTAAGCATCTCTGTCGTTTTGTTCGGCACCGCACTGCTGTCCTTCTGGCTGAACAAGAAAAGTGACGGAACCTGGTCGGTCCAGAAAACGCCGCTAATCGTCACCATCGGCACCACCTTTGCCACCGCCATCGGCGGCGGCGTGCTGACCTATCACATCGGCCTGGGCTATGAGTTCGGCTGGTCAGCCTTGTCCTACGGTGTGTGCCAGGGCGGCGGTATCTTCCTGGTGATCCTCATGGCCAAGTGGCTGCGGGAGAATGAGTTTGACACCATTCCCACCGTATTCAAGGCCCTGTACGGCGAGAGCAAGCTGCTCACCGTCCTGGTGGCTCTGGCCACCGTGGTGACCCCCTTCGGGTGGATCGCCGGACAGTGTACCGCCTTCGGTAAGCTGTTCTCCGCCATCACTGGCATCTCCGTCCCTGTACTGACTGTCCTCTTCGCCATCGTGTGCCTGATTTTCGTGCTGCCAAACGGCTTTGGCACCGTGGCCTGGACGGATACCATCTTCGGCTTTATTCTCTTTGCGGTGTGCGTTGGCACCATCTTCTACAGCCTGGATATGGCCGGCGGCTGGTCCAACGTGGTGGCCACCGTTCCGCCTGAGATCATCGCCTTCCCCTCCGGCATGGTTGCCGTGGGTGGCGCCCAGCTGTCTCTGTGGCTCATGTCCGTGCTGCCCGGCCAGCCCACCAACCAGATGTACATCCAGCGAGTGTCCTCCGTCCGCCATGTGAAAGACATCTACGTGGCCCTGGGCGTGTCCTGCATCCTGGTGTTTGCGGCCGACATCTTCGCCTCCATGGTTGGCATGTCCATCCGCACCGTGATGCCCGGCCTGGCCTCTGAAGAGGTGTTCGGCTGGTTCCTGACCACCCTGCCGGTGTGGTTCACCTGCCTCATCGTGGGTATGATCGGCGCCGCCATTATGAGTACCTGTGACAGCGCCGTGCAGACCACCGCCGTGTGCGTGGTGTACGACATCTATCACACGGTCGTCAACCCCGCGGCGGATGAGAAGAAGCTGAAAAACCTGTCCCGCATCGTCTCCGCCATCGCCCTGTTCATCTCCGTGATTCTGGGTCTGAAGTTCCCCAGCGTGCTGGACCTGATCACCACCGGCTACTCCTACGGCGTGGCCATGCTGCTGGTGCCTATGTATGTGGGCTACTTCCTGCGGAAGAAGAACTGCACCACCCGCTTTGGCTGCTACTGCTCCATCATTGGCGGCGCAGTGGGCTGTGTGATCTTCCAATTCAACCCAGTGGGCGAGATTCCCTTTGCCATGTTTGGCCTGATTTTCTCCCTGGTTGGCCTGGTAGTGGGCAGCCTGGTGACCAAGGGCAAGGCAAACGCCGCGGCCTGATGCTCCGGCGCTGATACGACAAACCCCTTTCTTCCCATTCCGGGGGCCCGCTTTTGCGGGGTGGGCTCTCGGAACAAAAATCCCGCAGAAGGAGATTATCAATAGAGGCCCCCGATTTCAGGTTGTGCCCCCCTTGCCTGCGTTCCTCGTTCAGCAGGGGAGGGGACCTACAAGAATTGGGGGCGGCAGAGAAAACAAATTATAAAGACAAAGGGGGAAAATGCTGTGATTATTGTAATCGTTCCGATGGTGGTGCTGATCGGCATCATCATGCTCAAGCAGATCCCGTATATCGGCGGAAAGGTGCAGCCGGCTCTGCTCATTGGCGCGGTGCTCTGCCTCCTGATGGGTCAGGTGTACAACCCGGCCCAATGGGTGGACGCCTTCATCCAGGGCGCCGACATCATCTCTTGGGTTATTTTCCTGACCCTGGTGGGCTCCGTTTACGCCGAGGCCCAGAAGCGCATCGGCACCATGGAGACGGTGCTCAACGCCCTGCGGGCCCGCTTCGGCCACAAGCCCAAGGGCCTGGTGTGCGTTATTATGTTTACCCTATGTCTGTCCGGCTCCCTCCTGGGTGAGTCGGTGGCCTCCGCCGTGGTTATCGGCGCCCTGATCATCGGCAACCTGGACGAGCTGGGCATGTCGCCGGAGCAGACCACCTCCACCATTGTGATGGGCTGTGCCCTGGGCTCCATCATGCCGCCCATCTCCCAGGCCTCCATTATGGCCGCTGGCCTGGTGAACACCGACGCCGACCCGGTGCTGAACTGGACCTATGTGACCATCGGCATCATTTTTGTCCTGTGCTGCATCTATGTGTGCGTGTGCTTCATTAAGGTGAAGCAGATCCCGGAGGATCTGATCCCCACCCAGACGGCCAGCCAGATTTTGAGAGAGCGCTGGAAGGTGCTCATCCCCCTGGCCTTCCTGGCCCTGGCGGTGATTTTCCGCTCCGGCTTCCACCTGGACATCCTGGTGTTCTTCCAGCCCATTATCGCTCCCATCGACGCCATCCCGGTCATCGGCGGTCTGGTGTACAACATCACCTTCCTGCTGTATCTGACCATGATTATCTCCCTGTTCTATAAGCCTGTGCGCCAGCAGTTCGGCGACATCTGCGTCCAGGGCTTCAAGAACGTGGTGCCCACCATCTCCGTGCAGGCCTGCGCCGCCTTCCTGATCGGCTCCTTCTATGTGGGCGGACAGATCGACGCGGCCTCCGCCTTCCTGGCCACCCTGACTCCCTCCACGCTGATCATTGGCGGCCTGGCTGCCATGTGTCTGCTGGGTATGCTCACCGGCTCTCAGACCACCACCCAGACCATCGTGTTTACCATGCTGGGCCCCGCACTGATCGCAACTGGAATTTCTCCTGTCAGCGCCGCCATCGCCGGCGGCCACTGGGCCATGGCTGGCCAGGGAATGCCGCCTGCTGACGTGGTGACCTTTGCGGTGGCTGGTCTGGTAAACGGCATCACCGGCAAAAAGGTGGATATGTTCCGCTCTATGCTCTACTCCTGCTTCATGTGCTTCTGCATGATTGTGGCCGGACTAATCTTTGTGTGCATCATAAGGTAGCGGGATTTTCCGGCACAGGAGCTTACATCGTGACAAAATAAGAGGGTGGGAGTGGGCCGCCGGGAGTCAAGGCGTTCCAGGGACCCCTTCCCCCCCTTCGGCGCAGGGCGCGCCGACAATTCTGAAGGAGGTACAATATGAAAATTCTGATTACGGACGGCTTTTTGGTGAATGCAGGCGGCGTCTCCTGGAAACCCCTGGAGGAGATCGGCGAGGTAGTCTACTATGATGACACCACCCCCCAGGAGCTCCCGGAGCGGCTGAAGGACGTGGATGCCGCCTTTACCAACCGGGTCCGTTTCCCGGCTGAGATCTTCCAATACGCCAACAAGCTGAAGATGATCGGCACCTTCGGCACCGGCGTGGACATCATCGACTGCAAGGCCGCCCGTGAGCACGGCGTCGCTGTGTGTAACATCCCCGGCTACGGCCGCGGCGCCGTGGCGCAGATGGCCATAGCCCTGATGTTTGAGATCTGCCGCCGCACCGCCTATTTCGACCACTTTATGAAGGACGTGGGCTGGGTGAACTCCATTGAGAAGGACGTGAGCAACGTCCGCCAGATGGAGCTCACCGGCAAGACTCTGGGCATCATCGGCATGGGCGACATCGGCTATGCCATCGCCCGAGTGGCCATGGCCCTGGACATGAACGTGCTGGCCTACCGCCGCCACCCGGTGAAGGAGCAGGAGTGCGACCAGCTCCACTTTGTGGATCTGGATACCCTGCTGCGGGAGTCGGACATCATCAGCACCAACTCCCCCCTCACCGATGAGACCCGGTACATCATCAACAAGGACACCATCGCCAAGATGAAGGACGGCGTGATCCTCATCAACGTGGGCCGCGGACCTCTGTTCAAGACGGAGGACGTGGTGGCCGCCCTGGACTCCGGCAAGGTGTACATGGCCGGCGTGGACGTGTTCGACCCCGAGCCCTGTGGGAAGGACCATCCCCTGGCCACCCATCCCCGGTGCGTGGCCTCCCCCCACGTGGCCTGGTCCCCCCTGGAGACCCGCCAGAACCTGGTCAACCGCAGCGCCGAAAACCTGCGCGCCCTGCTGAATGGCACCCCGAAGAATGTGAAGAACTGATTCCTGCCCTCCCTCCGGCCCCGTGGGGAGCCGGGGGGAGGCGGCTGAAACCTGTAGACCTGCCCTGAGCGGAATATGACGGATTTTTGAAAGGAGCGAATGAACATGGGGATCAAAGACAAGCTTGCTGAGATGGGCCTCACCCTGCCGCCCTACACCGCACCCATTGCCAACTATGTCAGCGCCTCCCGCTGCGGGAAGCTGGTGATGTCGGCCGGAAACACGCCCAAGATCAACGGCGTGCTTCAGTACACCGGCCACCTGTCCGACGACCGCATCGACGAGGGGTATCAGGCGGCCCGCCTGTGCGCCCTCAACGCCCTGAGCGTGCTGGACGACCTCTGCGGCGGTCTGGACAACATCGCCCACGTCGTCAAGGTGACGGGGTATATCAATTCGGAGATTGACTTCTACAACCAGCCGAAGGTCCTCAACGGGGCTTCCGATCTTCTGGTAGAGCTCTTTGGAGAGGCGGGCCGGCACGCCAGGTGCGCCCTGGGTATGCCCACCCTGGGTGGCAACGCCGCGTGCGAGATCACCTTTGACGTGGAGATCAAGGACGAGTCCCTGGCAAAGATCTGATTGAAGGGAGGGGGGCCGGGCATCCCCGGCCCTCTCCGGTCCTCCGCCGGGCTGCCCTGCCACAGCGTGCAGGCGGCCCGGCGGCCGGCCGGGGCGCAACTCATTCCGGATGGAGGTTATTATGGCTGATCGAGCAGATGTAGTGGTCATTGGCGGCGGCATTATGGGCTGCGCCATTGCATACAATTTAAAGAAAAAGGGAGTCGGGCGTGTCGTCCTTGTGGAGCGCCGGGGCATCGGGGAGGAGACCTCCAGTGCGTGCGACGGCGGCGTCAATCTACAGACGAAGGCGCCCGGCCCGGCGTTAAAGCTGGCCAAGCGCAGCGTCAAGATCTATGAGACCCTCAGCGAGGAGCTGGGGTACGACGTCCATTTTGAAAAGTACGGCGGCATGGTCATGGTGGACACGCCGGATCTGATGGGCTTTGTGGAAGAGTCGGTGGAGGAGCAGACCGCCGCCGGCGTAGATGTGACAATCCTGAACGGGGATGAGGCCAGAAAGCGGGAGCCTTGCCTGTCCAAGCGGGTGATCGCCGTCACCTACTGCCCCGACGACGGGCGTGTGAGCCCCATCTACACCACCATCGCCTATGTGAAGGCGGCGGCCCGCCTGGGGGTGGAGGTGATGCCCAACACGGAGGTGACCGGCATCCTGGTGGAGGACGGGCAGGTCACCGGGGTGGAGACCACCCGGGGGACCATCCGCACAGAGAAGGTGGTCAACGCCTGTGGCGTCTATGCCCCCCGGATCGGGGAGATGGTGGGCATCCAGATCCCCATCATCCCCAGGAAGGGCAACATTGTGGTGACGGAGCAGGTGGCTCCCTGCGTGAAGCACAACCTGATCTGTGCCCGCTACATCGCCCTGAAGCACAACCCCAAGCTGGCGGAGACCTCCGACGACCCCAGTATGCGGATGGGAGTCAACCTGTTCCTGGAGCAGACCCACGACGGCAACATCATCTTCGGCAGCAACCGGGAGTGGGGCGGCTATGACAAGAGCGCCTCCTATGAGATCCTGTGTGCCATGTGCAACTATGCCACCAACTTTGTCCCCTTCCTGAAGGACCTGAACATTATCCGCACCTTCGCCGGCCTG
>CALXGD010000113.1 GCA_944387745.1 uncultured Oscillospiraceae bacterium | reverse complement strand
CACTCCTTAAAACATGTTGATTTAATAGGTAATACACATAAAAAGTATAACAAGATTTCTATTAAACGCAAGACGAACATATTTCCTGGGCAGTGCTGGAAAATACAAGTCCAATTCGGACACTTTTCTAATCAGTGACCCCACCTGTTTGTTGGAGGGGGCAGTTATAATCCAACAAAAAGACTTGACAGAGAGAGTCAGGCAGGTCTATAATGCCGTTACAAGTCAATAGCGATCTTCAGGGCAGGGTGAAATTCCCGATCGGCGGTATAGTCCGCGAGCGCGTGAGCGCAGGATTTGGTGCAATTCCAAAACCGACAGTATAGTCTGGATGGAAGAAGGTCGAGCGGCACGGAACAGGAGCATTACGCCTGCCCGTGCGCTCTGCGTTTGCTCTGAGATGGAACCTCCATTTCAGAGTTTTTGTTTCCCAGTGGGTGGGAACGCCATATCATGCGCCTTGAAGCAGTGCTTTGAGGCGCTTTTTTTGTGTGTTCCCGCCTTACAGGGGGCGGGGAGACTAGAAAAGTTTTTGAACCTGGGAACAGAAAATGGAGTTTGCGTGTTCCCGCCCCGCAGGGGCGGGAACCCCAATTAGAATTGGAAGTTTTTGAAGCGGGAGGCAGAGATGTGAACGACGCGGAATATATGAAGCTGGCGCTGGAGCTGGCGGAGCGGGGGAGAGGCTGGACCTCTCCCAACCCGATGGTGGGGGCAGTGATTGTAAAAAATGGGCGGATCATCGGGCGGGGGTATCACCGCCGGTGCGGGCAGCCCCATGCGGAGCGGGAGGCCCTGGCCAACTGCACGGAGGACCCGGCGGGGGGCGCCTTGTATGTGACGTTGGAACCCTGCTGCCACCAGGGGCGGCAGCCCCCCTGCACCCAGGCCATATTGGAGGCGGGTCTGGCGCGGGTTGTTGTCGGCTCCGGGGACCCGAACCCGCTGGTGGCGGGCAAGGGAATCCAACAGCTGCGGGACCATGGCGTGGAGGTGACGGAGCATGTGCTGGAGAAAGCCTGCACGGACCTGAATTTCATGTTCTTCCACTATATCCAGAGCGGCCGGCCCTATACGGCCCTGAAGTATGCCATGACGTTGGATGGCAAGATTGCCGCCTACACCGGGGCCTCCCGGTGGATTACGGGGGCGGCGGCCCGCGCCCATGTCCATACGCTGCGGAATCAGTACCGGGGAATTTTAGTGGGGGTGGGGACCGTGCTGGCCGACGACCCGCTGCTGACCTGCCGGACGCCAGGCGGCCGGAATCCGGTGCGGGTGGTCTGCGACAGCCGCCTTCGCACGCCGCTGACCGCCCAGGTGGTGAGAACCGCGGGGGAGGTTCCCACCATTTTGGCCACCTGCCAGGAAGCTCCGGCCCGGCAGAGGCCGTATTTGGACGCCGGGTGCCAGGTGCTGGTCCTCCCGGAGCGGGGCGGCCATGTGGACTTGGACGCCCTGCTGGACGCGCTGGGCCGGCAGGAGGTGGACGGACTGCTGATCGAGGGGGGCGGCGCGCTGGCCTGGTCCGCCTTGGAGCAGGGGCTGGTTCAGCGCGTCTACGCCTATCTCGCCCCGATGCTGCTGGGGGGAGAGGGGGCCAAGTCGCCGGTAGAGGGCCGGGGCTTCCCCGCGCCGGACCAGGCGGTGCGGCTGAAAAAGCTGACGCTCACGCCTCTGGGGGCGGACGTGCTGCTGGAAGGGGAGGTGATGTGATTGTTTACTGGAATCATAGAAGAAATCGGGACGGTGGAGCGCATCCAGCAAGGCGCTCACTCTGCGGTGTTGCAAATTCGGGCCGGGGTGATTTTGGAGGACCTGCGCGTTGGAGACAGCGTGGCGGTGAACGGAGTGTGCCTCACCGCCGCCTGCCTGCTGCCCCAGGGGTTTCAGGCCGACGTGATGCACGAGACGCTCAACCGCTCCACGCTGGGGGCGTTAAAGCCGGGGAGCGCCGTCAATCTGGAGCGGGCCATGCCCGCCAACGGCCGTTTTGGGGGGCACATCGTCGCCGGCCATGTGGACGGGACGGGGACGGTCCAAAAAATCCGCCAGGACGGCAACGCGGTGTGGTACACCGTCCAGGCCCCGCCGGAGGTGCTGCGGTATGTGGTGGAGAAGGGGTCGGTTGCGCTGGACGGGATCAGCCTCACGGTGGCCCAGGTGGGGCCGGACTGGTTCGCCGTGTCCGCCATCCCGCACACGGCGGCGGTGACAACGCTGGGACGCCGCCGCCTGGGGGACCGGGTGAATCTGGAGTGCGATATGATCGGGAAATATGTGGAGAAGCTGCTCCAGCCCAGGCCGGCGGAGCGGCCCCCAAACGGGCTGACGCGGGAATTTTTAGCCCGAAACGGGATTATATAACCTTGTTTGGAACTTGTTTGGAAAGGAAGCGGAGAAATTATGTATGAGTTTAACACCGTCGAGGAGGCGCTGGACGACCTCCGGGCGGGCAAGCTGATTCTGGCCACCGACGACCCGGACCGGGAGAACGAGGGGGATTTCATCTGTGCCGCCCAGTTTGCCACCACGGAGAACGTGAATTTTATGGCCGTCCACGGCAAGGGGCTCATCTGTATGCCCATGTCCAAGGAGTACGTCCAAAAGCTGCAGCTGCCCCAGATGGTGACGTTAAATACGGACAACCATGAGACGGCCTTCACCGTCTCCATCGACCATGTGTCCACCACCACCGGGATCTCCGCGGTGGAGCGGTCCATCACCGCCATGAAGTGCGTGGAGGACGGCGCGCGGCCGGAGGACTTCCGCCGGCCGGGGCACATGTTCCCGCTGCTGGCAAAGAAAAACGGCGTGCTGGAGCGCAACGGCCATACGGAGGCCACGGTGGACCTGCTCCGCCTGGCTGGGCTGAAGGAGTGCGGCCTGTGCTGTGAGATCATGCGGGACGACGGCACGATGATGCGGACGAAAGAGCTGGTGGCGCTGGCGCAGGCTTGGGGGATCAAGATCATCACCATCCGGGACCGTCAAAATTACCGCAAGCGGCACGAGAAGCTGGTCGAGCGGGTGGCGGCGACCCATCTGCCCACCAAGTACGGGGATTTTATGGCCTGCGGCTATGTGAACCGCCTCAACGGGGAGCACCATGTGGCCCTGGTGAAAGGCGAGATCGGGGACGGGCAAAACCTGCTGTGCCGGGTGCACTCCGAGTGCCTGACGGGCGACACGTTCGGTTCCCTCCGGTGCGACTGCGGCGAACAGCTGGCCTCCGCCCTGCGGCAGATCGAGCAGGAGGGGCGGGGCGTCCTGCTGTACATGCGCCAGGAGGGGCGGGGCATCGGCCTTATCAACAAGCTGCGCGCCTATGAATTGCAGGAACAGGGGATGGACACCCTGGAGGCCAACCTGGCCCTGGGCTTTGCGGGCGACCTGCGTGAGTACTACATCGGGGCCCAGATCCTGCGGGATCTGGGGGTGCGGACCATGCGCCTGCTGACCAACAACCCGGACAAGGTCTATCAGGTGGGGGATTTTGGCCTGGAGATTGTGGAGCGGGTCCCCATCCAGATTGCGGCGACCCAGTACGACCGGAAGTATTTGAGGACGAAGCAGGAGAAGATGGGGCATTTGCTGAACTACTCATAAGGCGGGCCGGGACGGCCCAAGGCCGCCTGATTCCAGGCGTCCCCCGCTGGCGGGCGGCCGCCGTACAAGTGCAAATGTGGGGAAAATATTGAGACAAATAGAAAGGAACGGGAACTATGAAAACATTTGAGGGAAATCTGGTCGCGCAAAAGAATATGAAGGTGGGCATCGTTGTGGCCCGTTTCAACGAGTTTATCACCTCCCGCCTGCTGGGCGGGGCGCTGGATGGGCTGAAGCGGCATACCGTGCTAGAAGAGGACATCCAGGTGGCCTGGGTGCCCGGAGCCTTTGAAATTCCGCTGATTGCCTTCAAGATGGCCAAGAGCGGCCGGTATGACGCGGTGATCTGCCTCGGCTCCGTCATCCGGGGCAGCACCAGCCACTACGACTATGTGTGCAACGAGGTGTCGAAGGGGATCGCCGCCGTCTCCCTGGAGACGGGCGTGCCCGTGCTCTTTGGGGTGCTCACAACGGAAAACATCGAGCAGGCCATCGAGCGCTCCGGCAGCAAGGCGGGCAACAAGGGCTTCGAGTGCGCGGAAGGCGCGGTGGAGATGGTGAACCTGATCAGAGAACTGGACCAGTGAAACTGGGCGACAGAAGGACAGGGGTCCCGGCAGCTCCCGTGTGGGGGATGCCGGGACTCTATTTTGCAGCGGAAGAGACGGAGTGGGCAGAGAAAGGGGCTTGACAGTTTTAAAAAAATGTGATTTGCTGAACGATATCAAGGAGAGAGGAAGGAAAATATGGAGCGGTTTGCCTTGGCCCGGTCCTTGATCTTGGAGGCCGGCGCAGCACTGCGTCAGAGCAGCCTGGAGGAGCGGGAGGTACAGCATAAAACCAGCTATCAGGACCTTGTGACCCGCTGGGACCGGGAGACAGAGCAGTTTCTTCGAAAAAATATTTTAGAGCGCTTCCCAGAGGACACCATTGTGGGAGAGGAGTATCCCGCCTCTCCTGGCAGGGATGGGGGCTGTGTGTGGTATATAGACCCCATTGACGGAACCACCAATTTTGTCAGCCAGCATCGGAATTATGCCATCTCTGTGGGCTGCTGGCGGGGGGAGGAGCCTGTGTTCGGCCTGGTACTGGATGTGGAACAGGAGCGACTGTTTTGGGCTGAGGCGGGAAAAGGAGCCTGGCGGGACGGCGCTCCCCTGAAAACGTCGGCAAGAACGGAGCTGCCTCAGCTCCTGCTCACCACACCGGGGGTCCCCAACAGCTTTCTGAAGCCCCATCCCCACAGGGAGGGGGCGGTGCGTCTGGCCCAGGAGGTGCGTGGCGTGCGCAGCCTTGGGACGGTCGCCCTGGAGCTGTGCGCAGTGGCGGCGGGAGAGGCCGATCTATTTTTGGCCATGCGTTCCTGCCCGTGGGACCACAACGCCTCCCGGATCATCCTCCGGGAGGCGGGGGGAGATCTGTGTACCTTAGACGGGGATCCCCTTCCCATGGGAGAACGCACCACGGTGCTGGCAGCCAATTCTCCGGAGGTGCTGCGGCGGGTGTTGGGCACTTAGTTTCTGCGGAGGGATCTGTAGCAGCTGGGTCGGGCCGTCTCCGGCTGGAGATGGGATTTGACAGAAGTGAACGGATAGGGTAAACTTCTATCTAGAGAGATTTGCCTGAGAAAGGAGGCGCGCCCGTGAAACGAAATGCAAAGGTGTCTACTGCTGTGATCCGCCGCCTGCCCCGATATTATCGGCAGCTGTCTGAGCTACAGCGAAAGGGTGTGGTGCGCATTTCCTCCAGTGCGCTGGGCAAGTCCATGGGACTGACTGCCTCCCAGATCCGGCAGGATCTGTTTTGCTTTGGCGGTTTTGGCCAGCAGGGATATGGCTATAAGGTGGATGTACTCAAGGAACAGATCGAGGAGATTCTGGGGATCAACCGTGGACATACCATTGTGGTGCTGGGGGCCGGCAATCTGGGCCGGGCGCTCATTGAAAATTTTAAGTTTTCCATCAATGGATTCCAGCTTCTGGCCGCCTTTGATGTGCAGGAGCGCACAGTGGGAACTCAAATCGCC
>CALXGD010000112.1 GCA_944387745.1 uncultured Oscillospiraceae bacterium | reverse complement strand
TTTTCTTGGGGTGACGCGGCGGCCTGCGCCCTCCGTCTGGCCCGCGGCCAGCCACCTCCCCCGCTAGGGGGGAGGCTTTTCGCCGGGCCGCCCCCATCTGTCCGCCCCTAAAAAATCTAGTCAGACGAGGTGAACCCATGACCGAGTATTACATCCCCACCCAGCACAGCGAGACGGAGTTTGTGGAGAAGCGTTCCCGCTTTATCGGCCATGTGTGGCGGGTGGACAGCGAGGAGGAGGCCCGCGCCCGCATTGAGGAGACGAAAAAGAAGCACTACGACGCCCGGCACAACTGCTGGTGCTATCTAATAAAGGACGGCCCAGTGCGCTACTCCGACGACGGGGAGCCCCAGGGGACGGCGGGTCAACCCATGCTCAATGTGTTCCAGCGGGAGGGCGTGGTGAATGTGGTATGCGTGGTTACCCGGTACTTTGGGGGGATTTTATTGGGGGCCGGGGGACTGGTGCGGGCCTATACCCAGAGCGCTAAGGACGCCCTGGACGCGGCGGGCATCTCCGTGGTCCGCCGATGGGTGGAGATTCTCTTGCCCTGCTCCTACGCCCAGTATGAGCGGGTGAAGCTGGAGACGGAACACTTCGGCGGTGTGGTGGCGGAGGCGGACTACGGGGCGGACATCGCCCTCACCGTGCTGCTGCCCGAGGAGAAGGCGGAGGGCTATCTGGCTCACATGCTGGATGTGACCGCCGGGACAGTGGAGGGCATGGTGTGCGGCGAGCGGTTCCAGGCTGTGCCCTGGCGGGCGCCGCAGAATACAGCACAGAGGGAAGAGGAAGAGTAGCAGTGGATGAGATGGCAATTCAGAGGCTGACGGACTGTATGGAGCGGTACGACCGGGCGGTGCGGAAGATGGCAGAGAGGCTGCGGCCGGGCGACGGAGTGCTGGGCTTTGGACGAGACCCGAGGCGGGATCCCAGCCACATGGATTTTTATGAGGCGATGGGGGAGACGGTGGGCCGGCTGGCGGAGGGGCATCCATCGCCGGAGGAGGCGGAGCAGGTGGTGCGCTTCCTTCTGGAGCTGAGCCGGGCAGAGAGCTACCACAGCCTGACTCAGCCCATGCGGGAGGCAGTCCAGGGCCACGCCCGGGTTCTGGTGCCCTTCCTGGAGCCGGAGACGGCTCAGGTGCTGGCGGCCTGGTACAGGAGACAGTACCCCCGCCGGCGGCTGCCCGTACAGGAGCAGCTGCTGGAGAAGCTGGAGCGCAGGGCCAGAGGGCGGTAAGGCCGGAACAAACAAGAGGACCTCCCCGGAGATGCTTTCCGGGGAGGTCCTTGTCTAAACTGATCCAGTTATGCCAGGCCCACTGCTTGGGAAAAGGTGCTGTCAGGGTCCAGCTGATCTGTCAGCAGGACCAGTCGCGTCTCCGTATTCTCCACGCCGGCCCTCTCCAGAGCGGCAGGCGGTTCCTCCGAGGGGTCGGAGACCCAGAGCCGGTCCACGTAGGTGTTGAGGGCAGTGACAGTCAGTCCGGTGGAGGGGTCGGAGCCGGTGAACACATCCTGAGGGGCCCGGAGGGAGAGGCGGGTGCCGTAGGGCTCCAGAGCCTGGGCCGCCTGAGAAAGAAATTCAGTGATGACGCCGTCCAGGGCTCCGGCGGGGTAGTTGTCCTCGCTCTCCAGCAGGTTTCCCAAAGCGCCCTCTGTCTGGGAGGGGAAGCCCCAGTGGTCCAGTACGAGCTCGTCGAAGCCCATCTGGGCCAGCTCCGTCATCAGGCCGATCAGATAGCTGCGCACCTCCGGGTTAGCGGGAGTGGTCCAGTGAAAGCCCTCCAAGTCCCGCCAGCGCAGACTGCTACTGGTGCGCAGGGTGTAGTCCATATTGGAGCCCAAAGCCTCATCCCGGAAGCAGGACAGACGGGCAACGGTGTATATGCCGCTACTGGTCCAGGTGGCGAGGGCGTCCGAGCCGGCGGTCTCCGCCTCGCTCTGGAGTGCGAAAGCCAGTTCCTCCTGGGACTGCCAGCCCAGGGCGCCGCCATCGGTTTTCAGATCTGCCACAACTCCGTCGGCCCCGGCCTCCTGAGCAGGCTGTCCGGCACTGCTGTCCAGCAGGGAGGAGAGGGGGACAGACAGGAGGGCGGAGGCGGGTGCTGGGGCCTCTGCCGGGGGTTCGTCCTCATCCTGGGAGGTGTCCGGTTCTTCCTCCACTACGGTGATGTGGTCCAAGTCTGGACTGGGGCGCTCCTGGTCCTGGGAGAAGAAGGGGAGGTTCCACTGGATACCCTCATCGGTATAGGAGATGAAGGGCTGTACCAGAAAGAGAAAGATGACCGTCAGAACCACCAGAATGGCCAGGACCAGAGCGACACGCTTGAGCCAGCTGGTGAGGGTGGTGCGTCCCCGGTAGGACTGATAGTCAAATTGGAAGCGTTGAGAACGGCGCACAGGTATTTTCCTCCTTCTGCGCTGTCCGGCGGGGAGGGCTCGGCTTCCGCGCCGGGATCTGAGATGCCCCTTATTATAACAACCTTTCTCCCTCCTGGCAACCACTGTTTTCCAGCGAAAACCACAAATTTTGGTCAATTTAGAGGGAAATTTGGAGGCGTCAGATGACCATGCCTCCATCTACACGGAGGACCTGTCCGGTGATGAAGCTGGCGGCGGGGGAGGCCAGGAAGAAGATGGCCTCCGCCACCTCCTCCGGCGTCCCGATGCGGCACAGGGGAGTTTCCTCCGCCAGGGAGTCCAGATCCGCCTGGCTCAGATGGGCGTTCATATCGGTGCGGATGACGCCGGGGGCCACGCAGTTCACCCGGATATGGGAGGGCCCAAGCTCCTTGGCCATGGCCTGGGTCAGACCGATGACCCCCGCTTTGGAGGCGGAGTAGGCCGCCTCACAAGAGCCGCCGGTGATCCCCCACATAGAGGAGAGGGTGACCACGGCGCCCCTCTGCCGCCGGACAAAGCCGGGCACTGCTGCCTGCAGGAGGTGAAAGACGCCGCTCAAATTGACAGACAGGACCTGTTCCCACTGGGCGGGGGGCAGATCAGTGAGGAGCATCTGTCTGGGGGCGATCCCGGCGCTGCAGACCAGGGCGTCCAGAGGGCCCAGGGCCTCCTCCGTCCGCTGTACGAGGGCGCTGGCCTCCTCCGGCCGGGACACGTCCGCCTCCAGGGGGAGGGCGCGGACACCGGAGGCGGTGAGTTCCTGCACAAGGGCCTCCGCCTGTTCCCGGGAGCGGCAGTAGTTGACCGCCACGTCCCAGCCCCCGGCAGCAAAGCGCCGGGCGGCGGCGGCGCCGATCCCCCGGGATGCCCCGGAGATGAGGACTGTAGGGTGAAGCTTGGTTTGCTGTTCCATAGGTGGCCTCCTGTTTTTACGGCTCCCGAGGCTTCCCGGTGCTCCCGCGCCCCTACGGAGCCGACGGGACGGAGTCCTGCCCCAAAAGAGGGAGAAAAAGGGGAAGTTAACGGGAATTTATCATAGCTGATTCAAATTTCCCGAAAAGTTTACAAAATTTTCTTGCTTTTTTAAAGGCGGTCCCTATAATAAGGGGCGGCGGCACACCCGGATGTTCAAAACGGGTGCGGTGCCGCGCAAAGTCTTTAAGCGGGGGAACAGAATGTGAAACGGATGCTCTTTATATATAATCCCGCCGCCGGAAAAGGGGCGGCGGCGAGCCATCTGTCTGCGGCGGTGGATACATTTGTCAAGGCTGGCTGGCTGCCCGCCGTCTATGCCACCCAGGGTAAGGGAGACGCCGCCCGGATCACTCGGGAGCTGGGGGCCTACTATGACCGGGTGGTTTGCTGTGGTGGAGATGGAACTCTCAGCGAGACGGCTGCCGGCCTGCTGGAGCTGAGCCATCCCCCTGTGCTGGGGTATATTCCGGCGGGGTCCACCAACGACTGCGCCATCACCCTGCACATTCCACGCTCCTTTAAAAAGGCGGCGGAGCTGGCTGCGGGGGACAGGGAGCCCATTCGTTGGGATGTGGGGACCCTGAACCAGCAGACCTTTGTCTATGTGGCCGCCTTCGGAGCCTTTACTGAGGTGGCCTATGACACGCCCCAGGATCTGAAGAACACCTTTGGCCACCTGGCCTATATTGCAGCGGGGATTGCCTCCATCCCCTCCATCACCCCCTGCCGCTTCAAGGTGGAGTATGACGGACAGACGCTGGAGGACGATTTCTTCTATGGGATGGTGTGCAACACCAGCTCAGTGGGGGGTATGAAAATGCTGCCCACCGACCGGGTGGAGCTGGACGACGGCCTGTTTGAGGTCATCCTGGTGCGCAAGCCTCTAAACATCTGGGAGATCGGCGCAGGCCTCCAGACTCTGCTCCGTCCGGGGGCGGTGGAGGAGGGGAGTGCCCTGCTGTCCTTCCACGCCGCCCGGCTGAAGTTTGTCAGCGAGAAGCCCGTCTCCTGGACCCTGGACGGGGAGTTCGGGGGCAGCCAGACGGTGAGCGTGGTGGAGAACCACCGCCAGGCCCTGTCGGTTCTCTCTGGAAAATAGAGGCCGGGAGGGGGTGCAGGCCAGCCGCCGCAGGCGTCAAAATTGATGTCCCACATGCCGCACAGGCGGTCTCCCAGAAGGACCAGAGTAGGTGTGGGCGCAGTGGTACAGAACGTCCTGGACGTACTCTATTTTCTTAGCCGTGTCAGTAAGAAAATTGTACCGCGAAATGTTAAGGTAATCAAGAGAGAATGGGAAATCGGGAGAGAATTGTACGGGAGACGCTTTACATCTCAGGGAAATTTCACTATAATAAAACAGCCAGCATGGATGGAATCCCCGTTTTTTGACGCCTTTATGCCTGACCGCAGTGGGATGGACCGGGGTGCCGGCTGGCTGGAAGGAGAGCGAAGAGTGGGCGAGCGAGAAAAAATGCTGGCTGGGGGGCTGTACTTCGCGGGCGCTCCGGAGCTGAACCTGGCCCGGCAGCGGGCCAAGGAGCTGTGCCGGCAGTTTAACCAGACTGTAATCTCTCATCCGGCACAGGGAGAGCAGATCCTCCGGCGGCTGCTGGGCGGTGCGGGGGAGGACATCCTGGTGCAGCCCATGTTCTGGTGCGACTACGGGGAGAACATTCAGATGGGCTCCCATGTGGAGATCAACCACAACTGCGTCATCCTGGACTGTGCCCCGGTGATTTTTGGGGACCATGTGTTTATCGGCCCCAACTGCGGCTTCTACACAGCCGGACATCCCCTGGACGCCCAGACCCGAAACGCGGGGCTGGAGTACGCCCGGCCCATTGTCGTAGGGGACAACGTGTGGTTCGGAGGAAATGTGACCGTTCTGCCCGGGGTGACCATCGGCTCTGGGGCCGTCATTGGCGGGGGCAGCGTTGTCCGCCGGGATATCCCGCCCAACGTGGTGGCGGTGGGCAACCCATGCCGGGTGGTGAAGGAGATTTTCCAGGGCGAGGGGCCCAAGGACGAGGCATAATCGGGCTGCGGCCCGTTTATGAATAGAGAGAAGCAACCCCATCGCAGAAGGAAAGGAGGACCATGGGGCGACCCATCAGAAGCGCCAGCGCCTGCCTGCGGGCAGGACGACGAGGAGAAGGGAGTATCGAGGGGGAGGCCCACGGCCGCCCCGAAACTTCGGCGGATGCCCTTCCGCACCGCTCCGGGTGCGTGACACAGGGGACAAATATGCGGGCGACCGCAAAACAGACCCCCGGTGACCGGATGACGAGGCAAATGGCTGCGAGTTTGTCCTCCCAATTTTCCCATTAGGAGGAATTGTATTTATGTGCGGAATTGTTGGATTTATTGGAAATGAGCCGGCGGCCCCCATCCTGCTAGAGGGCCTGTCCCGCCTGGAGTACCGGGGGTACGACTCCGCAGGCTTGGCGGTGTACGACCGGGAGAAGGGCCTGCAGGTGGTGAAGGCCAAGGGCCGCCTCCAGGTGCTCAGGGATCTGACGGAGGACGGGGCCAAGGTGTCCGGCCTCATGGGGGTGGGACACACCCGATGGGCCACCCACGGGGCGCCCAACGATGTGAATTCCCATCCCCAGGTGAGCCAGTCCGGGCGGATCGCCGTGGTTCACAACGGGATCGTTGAAAACTTTGAGGAGCTGAAGCGCTTTCTCCAGGACAAGGGGGTTGCCTTCCGCTCCGAGACTGACACGGAGGTAGTGGCCCAGCTGCTGGAGTACTACTACCAGGGCAACCTGCTGGAGGCGGTGTATGAAGTGCTCCACCGGATCCAGGGGGCCTACGCCCTGGGCATCGTCTGCGCCGACGAGCCGGATAAGCTGGTGGCGGTGCGAAAGGATTCTCCGCTGATTTTGGGCTATGGAGACGGCTTCCAGATGCTGGCCTCCGACGTGACGGCTGTCATCAAGTACACCCGGGAGGTGTGCTATCTGGACGACGGAGAGGTGGCGGTGCTCACCCAGGAGGGGGTGCAGGTATACGACGCCCTCTTCCAGCCGGTGGAGAAGGCTCGCTCCCACGTGGACTGGGAGATCTCCACGGCGGAGAAGGGGGGCTACCCCCACTTCATGTTCAAGGAGATTATGGAGGAGCCCAAAGCCATCCGGGACACCATCTCCCCCCGTATCCGGGATGGGAAGGTGGTACTTGACGGCCTGACCATCACCCGAGAGGACCTGGAGAGGCTGGACCGGTTTTACATCATCGCCTGCGGCTCCTCCTACCATGTGGGCGTGGCCGCCAAGTATATTCTGGAGCGGCTGCTGCGCATCCCAGTGGAGGTGACCCTGGCCTCGGAGTTCCGGTACTGTGAGCCCCTTGTGTCAGAGCACACCCTGGCCCTGGTGATCAGCCAGTCCGGCGAGACCATCGACACCCTGGCTGCCATGCGGGAGGCCAAGCGCCTGGGGGCCCGGGTGCTGTCCATCGTCAACGTGGTGGGCTCCACCATCGCCCGGGAGTCGGACGATGTGCTGTACACCTGGGCCGGGCCGGAGATTGCCGTGGCTACCACCAAGGCCTACTCCACTCAGCTGGCGGTGATCTACCTGCTGGCC
Organism: uncultured Oscillospiraceae bacterium; assembly: GCA_944387745.1. The sequence continues at coordinate 3,680 of CALXGD010000112.1, read as the reverse complement.
ATCCACTTTGCCGACCTGTTGGGCCGGCTGAGCCCGGAGCGGTCCCGGGAGCTGGTGGAGGAGCTCCAGCGCCTGCCCGCCAAGGCGGAGGAGGTCCTGAAGCACACGCGGGAGATCCAGTACTACGCCTCTGTCTACTTCAACCACAGCTCGGTGTTCTTTATCGGGCGGAATATCGACTACGCCGTGGGGCTGGAGGGCTCCCTGAAGCTAAAGGAGATCTCCTACATCCACTCAGAGGCCTACGCCGCCGGGGAGCTGAAGCACGGCACTATCTCCCTCATTGAGGATGGCACCCTGGTGGTGGCCCTGGCCAGCTGGAATGAGCTGTTCGACAAGCTTATGAGCAACGTGAAGGAGGTCAAGGCCAGGGGCGCCGACGTGATCGGCGTGGCCGCCCAGGCCCACAAGGACGCTCTGGACGCCCTGGTGGACAGCGCGTTGACGATTCCAGATACCGACCCCATGTTCCTGCCATCTCTGGAAGTGATTCCCCTGCAGCTGTTTGCCTACTATGTGGCCCTTATGCGGGGGTGTGACATTGACAAGCCGAGAAATTTGGCCAAGAGTGTCACAGTGGAATAGAGGCTCCCGGACAAGAGCCCGGCCGGGGATAGGGGACAGAATTGAAAACCCATTTAGCCGCCTGCTTGCAGGCGGCTTTTTTATGCCCTCACAGCGCCGCCTGCCCCCGGAAAACAGGACACGGAGAGGACTGCGCGGGATTCCTCAAGCGCGGCAGGGAAACTTCTGCAGAAAAAACGAAAGAATTTTGCAAAATTATGTGCGGAGATTAAAAAATGATGGAACGTATAAACTAATTTTAAAATCGTTTCATTGGCGCAAAAAGGATAAATAAAGAGAAAAAATTGTAAAAATTAGATGAATTCTGCGGGAAAAGTTTGAAGATGGTTTGATACTTCTGGTTAAAATTCGGAAGTGAGGCAAAATTTTCTTGCTTTTTTTCTCAAGTTCGCCTAGAATGACAGTATAAAATCTTAAACTTGCAGAAAAGCATGGGACAGGGTGGTGAATCGTTATGGCAATGGAAGCGATCCAGGCGGTGACAGAGCTGGAGGAACAGGTCAAGCGGCAGAAGGAGGCTGCGGCCGCGCAGAACAAGCAGCGGCTGGCGGAGGCCCAGAGGTCCCTTCGCCTCCAGGCGGAACAGGCCCGGCAGCAGGCGGAGCTCCAGGCCCGGGAGATGATGGCCCAGGCGGAGGCTCAGGCTGCCCAGTGGACCCAGGATGTGCTGGAGGAGGCCCGCCGGGACTGTGAGATGCAGAAGGAAGAGGCCCGGGGGCGCCTGGAGCGGGCGGCCGCTTTCTTAGCAGAGAAGGTTGTGAGCTGATGGCAATTGTAAAGATGAAGCGGCTTCGGCTGCTGGCCATGGAAGAGGACCGGGAGGCACTGCTTCGCACGCTTCAGACCATGGGGTGCGTGGAGCTCAGTGAACCGACGCCGGAGGAGGGGGAGCGGGAGGCGGCGCTGCTGTCTCAGCTGGCCTCTCCGGACACCCGGGCCCTCTCAGAGGCCCAGACCCGTCGCCAGGAGGCGGACCGGGCCATTGGAGTTTTGAAGCATTACGGAGCCAAGGGGCGGGGATTTCTCTCCCCTAAGCCTCAGACCTCCCAAGAGACTCTGTGTCGGCGGGAGGCGGAGGAGGCGCAGGACCGGGCGGTGGCCGATGTTTTGGAGGGAGAGCGGCAGACAGCCGTCCTCACTGGCAGGCTGGACAGGCTGGCCGCCCAGCGGGCGGCTCTGACTCCCTGGATCCCTCTAGAGGTGCCTCTTGAGACTGCCTCCACCCGGGATATGCTGGTGCAGTTCGGAACTCTCACCGCCGCCCGCCCCTTTGAGGAGGCGGTCCGGGCCGCCCAGGGGGCCAGCGAACTGGTGTCCCTACAGGAGGCCAGCTCTAACCGGGAGCTGCGCTGGTGTCTGCTGGCGTGTCACAGAAGTGTCCAGGGGGAAGTGCTGGAGGCCCTGCGGGAGTTCGGCTGGTCCCGAGTGAACCTGGAGGGCTGGACGGGCAGTGCCCGGGAGAACGACGCCCGGCTGGCCCGGGAGCAGGAGCAGACGCAGGCAGATCTGAAGGCCGCCCGAGACAAGCTGGTCGCCATGGGGGGACAGCTGGAGCTCCTGTGTCAGGCGGCGGACCGGGCAGCCCTGGACATCCGCCGGGAGGAGGGGAAAGCCCTTCTGCGGGACACGGAGCAGACCTTCCTCCTCCAGGGCTGGATGCCTGAGGAGCGCTGGCCGGAGCTCAAGGCCCTTCTGGACCGGCAGCCCTGCGCCTATGAGGTGGAGGACCCTGGGGAGGACGACTATGCTCAGGTGCCGGTGCAGCTGAAAAACAACTGGTTCACTAAGCCGCTGAATATGGTGACTGAGATGTACTCCCTCCCCGCCTACGGCACAGTGGACCCCAACCCCCTGATGGCCCCCTTCTTCATCCTGTTCTATGGGGTGATGCTGGCGGATATGGGGTACGGCCTGCTGATGATCCTGGCGTCCCTCTTTGTGCTGAAGAAGGCCCGCCCCAAAGGGGGCATGTACAACTTTTTCGCCCTGATGGGTCTGTGCGGCGTGAGCACCCTGATCATGGGGGCTGTCACCGGCGGCTTTTTCGGGGACTTCCTCACCCAGATGACCACGGTGCTGGGGTGGGAGAACCCCATCGTGCTCCCCGCCCTGTTTACCCCCCTGAACGACACCATGATGATCCTCATTGGGGCTATGTGTCTGGGCTTTGTCCAGATTGTCACCGGAATGGCTGTCAGCGTGGTGCGGAAGGTGAAGGCGGGAGCTTTCCTAGACGCCTTCTGGGAGGAGATCACCTGGTGGATTGTCTTTGCTGGCCTGGGGCTGATGGCTCTGGGGATCACGCCCCTGGTGCTATACGCCGCCCTGGTGCTGGTAGTGGCCGGCCCTCTGATCAATGGGAAGGGGTTTGGCAAGGTCACCGGCATCTTCGGCTCCCTGTATAACCACATCACGGGATATTTTGGAGACATTCTCTCCTACTCCCGGCTTATGGCCCTGATGCTGGCCGGCTCGGTCATTGCCCAGGTGTTCAACACTCTGGGGGCCATTCCTGGAAATATTGTGATTTTCCTCATCATCTCAGCGGCGGGCAACGCCATGAACTTTGCCTTGAATCTGCTGGGATGTTATGTCCACGACCTGCGGTTGCAGTGTCTGGAGTACTTCGGAAAGTTTTATGAGGACGGCGGAAGGCCCTTCCGCCCCCTGGATCTATCCACAAAATATTACGACGTGGTCAAATAAAAAGGAGGACAAGAACATGGATATGAACGCGATGATCGAGTACAGCCAGAGCATGACTGTGCTGGGCAGCATCGGAGGTCTGGCCATCGCTCTGCTGGGAGCGGGCCTGGCGGCAGCCCTCAGTGGCATTGGCTCCGCCAAGGGCACCGGCATCGCCGGCGAGGCGGGCACCGGCCTGCTGTGCGAGGACCCCAGCAAGTTCGGTAAAGTGATGATCCTTCAGGTCATCCCCGGCACCCAGGGTCTGTACGGCCTGGTGGTGTGGTTCTTCGCCATTTTCCGCATGGGCCTGCTGGGCGGCGACGGCTTGCCTGATCTGACGGTACAGCAGGGCCTGCAGTACTTTGTGGCGTGCATGCCCATGGCTTTGGGCGGCCTGTTCTCCGCTA
>CALXGD010000111.1 GCA_944387745.1 uncultured Oscillospiraceae bacterium | reverse complement strand
ATAGGAGGGGTCCCCGTGCCGCTTGGACATCTTGTTGTGGGCGCCCCGCATGACGGGGGAGCAGTGCACGTAGCTGGGCACCTCAGAGCCGAAGGCCTGGTACAACAGGTCGTACCTGGGGGCGGAGGAGAGATACTCGCTGCCCCGGACCACATGGGTGATGCCCATCAGGTGGTCGTCAATGACGTTGGCAAAGTTATAGGTGGGCAGACCGTCCCGCTTGATAAGCACCTGGTCGTCCAGGGTCTTGTTCTCCACGGTGATGTCCCCGAAGATGGCATCCCGGAAGGTGGTGGTCCCCTCGTGGGGGATTTTCTGGCGGATCACATAGGGCTCCCCCGCGTCCACCCGGGCCTGGGCCTCCGCCGGGTCCAGAGTCCGGCAGGGGTCATCGGGCCGGCCAAACTCCCCGGAATCCTCCTCCGATTCCGTCTTTTCACAGAAGCAGTAGTAGGCGTGTCCCTTTTCCACCAGCAGCCGAGCGTATTTTCCATAGGTGTCCCGCCGCTCTGTCTGAATATAGGGGGCCACCGGGCCACCCACATCGGGGCCCTCGTCGTGATCCAGGCCGCACTCCGCTAGGGTGCGGTAGATCACCTCAGTGGCCCCCTCCACCTGCCGGGTCTGATCCGTGTCCTCGATGCGGAGGATGAAGGTCCCCCCGCTGTGCCGGGCGATGAGCCAGGTGTACAGGGCGGTACGCAGGTTCCCCACGTGCATATACCCCGTGGGAGACGGGGCAAACCGGGTGCGGACCTTCCCCTTGGGGATCTTGGCCTCCATCTCCTCAAAATACGTCATGTCCAGTGCCATGTTTTTTCCCTCCACGTCTATGGTTTGAGCGCCGAGCTCAGGTGCTCCCAATTTCACTCAGATTCAGGTATACTGATTATAGGGGATTTTCCCCTGTTTTGCAAGAGAAACCCCAAATGTGTCTCCGGGTGGAACCTTTTCCCTTTCGCCGCGTCTATACCAACAAATAGACCGCACCGTCAGAGAGGAGATTTTGATCTGATAACCCCCCGCTACTCGGATCTGTCCCGGACCGGCTGCTGACCCGCCTGCCACGACTCATTTCAGGCAGTATTTGTCCCTCAGCAGAGGCGTTTGACGGCTGTCAGAGCGTCTCCGGCAGCTCCCGGCAAAAATGTAACGAAACCATGAAATTCCCAGCAGATACATTGCCTTCGCCGAAAAATTGTGATATGCTATTTCAGTATGAGCACCGGCAGTTTTCCGCCGGCTCTCTCCCCGGACCCCGGCCAGTCCCCTCACAGGGCGCCTCCCCGGTCCGTCGGAGTCTCCTATGGGAAATCTCCTGAAAAGGTTGTGTTGATTTTGGAAATGGAACAGAAAAAAGTCATGCTCTCCGGCATCCAGCCCAGCGGTGACCTGCACCTGGGCAACTACCTGGGTGCCATCAAGACCTGGGTGGACCGCACGGATGAGTTTGACAACTACTACTTCATGGCGGATATGCACACCATCACCGTGCGGCAGGTGCCGGCGGACCTGCGCCGGCGCACTCTGACCCAGCTGGCCCAGTATATCGCCTGTGGCCTGGATCCGGAAAAAAATACCCTGTTCATCCAGTCCCACATTCCCGCCCACGCGGAGCTGGGCTGGGTGCTCAACTGCTACACCATGTTTGGTGAGCTCAGCCGCATGACCCAGTTCAAGGACAAGTCCGCCAAACACGCGGACAATATTAACGGCGGCCTGTTCACCTACCCCTCTCTGATGGCGGCGGACATTCTCCTGTACCAGCCGGACTATGTGCCCGTGGGCAACGACCAGAAGCAGCACGTGGAGCTCACCCGGAACGTGGCCCAGCGGTTCAACAACATCTACGGCGAGGTCTTTAAAATCCCCGAGCCATACATCCCCAAGGCGGGGGCCCGGGTCATGTCCCTCCACGACCCCAGCGGCAAGATGAGCAAGTCCGCCCCCGAGGGCTGTGTCTTTCTCATGGACAGGCCCGAGGACATCCAGCGGAAATTCAAGCGGGCCGTCACCGACAGCGACACGGAGCGCTGCGTCCGCTATGACCCGGAGGCAAAGCCTGGAGTTTCCAACCTCATGTCCATCTACGCCGCCGTCACTGGCAAGACCTATGGAGAGATCGAACAGGAATTCGACGGCCAGGGCTACGGGGTATTCAAGCCCGCCGTGGGAGAGGCAGTTATCGAGTGCCTGCGTCCCATCCGGGAGGAGACCGAGCGAATTCTCAAGGACAAGGCCTACCTGGAGGGCGTCTATAAGGCCGGGGCGGAAAAGGCCTCCTATGTGGCCAACAAGACCCTGCGGAAGGTCTACAAAAAGGTGGGCTTTGTGGCCCGGTAAGATTTTATTTTCCCGCCCCTTTTGGGCGGGAAAATAAAGAAAATACTAAAGAGGAACTTCTATGTCTGTTCAGCTTTCTGTGATCGGCGCGGTGGCGGCGGCCCTGTTCACCGCCGTCATCGCGGCCTTTATCACCACGCCCGTGGTACGCACCCTGGCCTTCCGGGTGGGGGCGGTGGACGTGCCCCGGGACGGCCGCCGGATGCACCACCACCCAATCCCCCGCATGGGGGGGCTGGCCATCTTTTTCGGTTTCATGCTCAGCACCCTGATCTTCCTCCCCCTGGACGCCCCCCTGCGGGGGATGCTTCTGGGGGCGGTGATTATTGTCATTCTAGGCATTTTTGACGATATCTACGCCCTGCCCGCCCTGCCCAAATTCTTTGTGCAGATCGCGGCGGCCTCGGTAGCCGTAGCCATGGGCAATAAAATTGAGATCCTGTCCAACCCCAACATCTTCAGCAGCGACCCCTACTGGGTGCTGGGCTGGCTGTCCATCCCCATCTCCGTGCTGTGGATCGTGGGCATTACCAACGCCGTCAATCTCATCGACGGGCTGGACGGGCTGGCCTGCGGCGTGTCCACTATCAGCTCCATGACCATGCTGGTCATCGCCCTGAGGGTGGCCGAGCCCGACGTGGCCGTCCTTATGGCCGCCCTGGCGGGGGGATGCATCGGCTTTCTGCCCTATAACTTGAATCCGGCCAAGATTTTTATGGGGGACACGGGCTCCACCTTCCTGGGGTTCATCCTGGCCACCGTGTCCATTGAGGGGCTGTTCAAATCCTATGCCATCATCTCCTTCGCCGTGCCCTTCTTAATGCTGGGCCTGCCCATCTTTGACACCTGCTTTGCCATCTTCCGGCGGGTGTCCCACGGACAGAGCCCCATGGCCCCCGACCGGGGACATATTCACCACCGACTCATCGACATGGGCTTCAACCAGAAGCAGGCGGTGGCGGTGCTGTACGTGATCAGCGCCATCCTGGGGCTGTCGGCGGTGGTGCTCACCACCACTAACGTGCTGCGGGCCATGCTGGTGCTGCTGGCCCTGTGCGTGGCCGGAGGCATGGCCGCCAAGCTGTATTTGGACCGGCTGAACCACAGGGACCAGGACGTCCCCCCGCCTCCCCAGGGGCGGGCCGGGGCCAAGCCCCGAAAGCTGCGCAATCCCCCCTCTGACGTGGCGGGGAGCGAAAACTTTTTCGGAGAAGAGGAGAAATCCGACAAATGAAGCCTGTCACCGTTATGCCCATCTTCGGCACCCGGCCTGAGGCCATCAAAATGGCCCCTCTGGCTCTGGAACTGGCCCGCCGCCCCCGGCTGCGGGCCCGGTGCTGCGTCACCGCCCAGCACCGGGAGATGCTGGACTCGGTGCTGGAGATTTTTGGACTCAAGCCCGACTACGATCTGAACATCATGGAGCCTCGACAGACCTTGTCCACCATCACCTCCAAGTGCCTGCTGGGCATGGATGGAGTGCTGGAGACGGCAAAGCCTGACCTGGTGCTGGTCCACGGGGATACCTCCACCACCTTCGCCGGGGCCCTGGCCGCCTTTTATCACCAGATCCCGGTGGGCCATGTGGAGGCCGGCCTGCGTACCTACGATAAGTGGTCCCCCTTCCCGGAGGAGATGAATCGGAGGATGGTGGGAGCCATCGCCGACCTGCACTTCTGCCCCACTGTCGCCAACCGGGACAACCTGGCCCGGGAAAATATCACCTCCGGGGTGTTTCTCACCGGCAATACGGTGATCGACGCCCTGCGGACTACGGTCAAGGACTCCTTCACCTTCCATGAGAGCCTTTTGAACCAGCTGGACTATCAAAACAGAAAGGTAATCCTGGTCACCTGCCACCGGCGGGAGAACTACGGAGAGCCTATGACCCATATTATGACCGCCCTGCGGCGCATCGCCGACGCCTTTCCGGAGACAGAGCTGGTCTATCCCGTCCACCTGTCCCCGGTGGTGCAGGAGGCGGCCCACCAGTACCTGGACAACCACCCCCGCATCCATCTCATCTCCCCCCTGTCAGTGGATGAGATGCACAATTTGATTGCCCGCTGCTTCCTGGTGATGACCGACTCTGGCGGCCTCCAGGAGGAGGCCCCCGCCCTGGGCAAGCCGGTGCTTGTCCTCCGAAAGGAGACTGAGCGGCCTGAGGCCGTCCGGGCGGGCACGGTAAAGCTGGCCGGAGTGGAGGAGGAGGCCATCTTCTCCATGGCCCGGCAGCTGCTTACTGACGAAAAGGCTTACGCCGCCATGGCCCATGCGGTGAACCCCTATGGGGACGGCCGCGCCTGCCGCCGCATTGCCGACGCCATTGAGTGGCACTTCGGCCTGCGGGAAAATCCCCCGGAGGAATTTTTGGGGTGATGTGGGACATCGGAAACGGCCCCTCTGTCCCATGTCCCGCTCTGTAGAGGCGGCCCTTCTCTTGAACAGCGGGCGACCAAAGGCCGCCCCTGCCAGCCGCAGCCGGTATTAGGAGGTGAGGATTTGGATTCCAAAAGACGCCTGGCCATCGCCATAGCCATCATTCTTTTGATCGTGGTAGCTATTTTTGCCAGCTTTGGCCGCAGCCTTTTCTTCGTCCAAATACCCTCCATCACCCTCTCCGATGTAAATGAGGGGAGTGACTCCTCCCAGGGCTCCGGCACTCAGGAGGAGGCCCGGTACTGGCAGGTGTCCGTCACACCGGAGACGGTACAGAGTGTCATTGCAACCCTCACCCGGCCGGACAGCTACTACCGGGAATTGACGGTGGAGACCCTGTGGACCGGGGGAAGCTATTCCTCCCTGGTCCAGTACTGGGAGGACGGCGGCTGGTCCCACACCCGTCAGACGCTCTCCTCCGGGGCGGTGCGCCACGACCTGGCCGGCCCGGAGACGGCCTATTACTGGTATGAGGGCTCCGACCGCTGGAACGCCTTCTCCGCAGACCGACAGTCCGGCGATCTGGCGCAGCATATCCCCACCTATGAGACCGTACTGGCGCTGGAACAGGATGAGATCGTCGGCGCCGGCTATGAGCTGCGGGGGGCTTACCCCTGCGTCTATGTGGAGGTACAGCGGCAGGAGGCCGCCCTGGAGCGCTACTGGATCAGTACGGACAACGGCCTGCTCATCTCCGCCGAGCGGACGGTAAACGGCTCCCTGGTCTACCGCATGACCGCCTATTCCCCAGTCCAGTCCCCCTGTCCCGCCGACGCCTCTTTTGCTCTGCCAGACGGCGAGGTGCTGCATACCATCTCCTCATAGGGCCGCCGGTTTCTCTGTGTAAGAGGTGCGCATCTCCCCCTACAACATAAGGCAGGGCACATTTGCCAGCAGGAATATAGGTTTACAGGGCGCGACGACCCGGCGCGCCGGTTTTGTGGGCGGCCGAGAGCCGCCCCTACGTCTCCCCGTCCAGCCCCAGAACCAGCGCCAACCCCAGTGCGATGACCAGTTCCAGGCCGTCTCCCTCGGTAAGCAGCAGCAGAACGATCAGAAGCAGCAGCAGATCTCCCCCGTCCAAGCGGTCTAGCTTGAGCCCTCTCCACATGCCGAACAGCTTCTCCAGGGGCCCCTCCCCCGCCGGAGTGGAGGGTCCCCCAGTCCCTCCTCCAGGGGACCTGGAACGCCTTGTCCCCTCATCCCCTTGAGAGGAGGCTCCCCGCTGTCCCGATGGCTCCTCCATGGGGATCCTGGTATAAGAGGCGCCGTTTGGGATATAACGGTTATACATGCTCCCCCTCCTTTCCCAGCTCCCGGAGCGCCACACGGATCACATGGGACAGCCGGGCCAGCTGCACCGCCCGGTCCAGCCGGCTGCGGCGCTGTTCCCTCAGAAAGGGGCGCAGGGCCTGAAGCAGGGCGGCGGTGCGGGGATCCTCTCCCTGGTATTCCCGCCACAGCCTCATCCCCATTTGAAGCCACCGGGGATCCAAATGACTCAGGGCCTCCAGCGGGTCCTCCCCCGCCTGGGAAGCGGGAGGTGGCCCCTTCTCTTCCCGCTCGGTTGGCTCCCAGCCCGCCGCCTCCCGCTCCTCGTCAGAGGCCGAGGATGAGGACTGGCCCAGGGATTTTGCCAGAGCCATGATTTGACCCATTGCCGCCTGGTTCCCCAGAATCTCGCTCAGTTTCTCCTCCAGCTCCCCCATGGCCCTTCCCTCCTCGGCGCATCTCTTAGGTCAGCCCGGACTCCTCCGCCTGACGGCGCAGGCGCTCAATTAGCCGGGCCCCCTCCCGGGTGTTCATCAGCTGGCTGACCATGGCTGTCAGCTGTTCTGCATCCCCCTGGGCGGCGGCTTTGGCCGCCTGCTGGACCTGGCCGCTGTTCTTGAGTATGGCAAACAGCCTCTGGGCGTCTCCTGACTTTGCCAGCCGCTCCAGAGCCTCCCGCTCTCCCTCCGGCCGGCCCACTCCATGAAAGCCTCTCTGCATCGCTCATCCACTCCTATTTTATAGTTTTCGTTCAGTTCCAGTATATGCGACTGAACAGGGAAGGTGACAGTATGAAAATTCTTGTTTTTGCCGACTCCCACCACTTTCTCTCCGGCATGGTCCAGGCCATTCAGGAGGAGCAGCCGGATCACGTGATCCATCTCGGGGACTTTATGAATGATGCGGAGGAGCTCTCCTGGCGCTTCCGCACCCTGCCCATCTGTATGGTGCCGGGCAACTGCGACGGCTGGACCACCACCCCGGCCATCAAGCGCATCACCCTCCAGGGGACGGATATTCTGCTCTCCCACGGAAATCTATGGGGGGTAAAGTCCTCCTATGACATGGCCATTGCCAAGGCCCGGGAATCCGGAGTGGATATCCTGCTCTTCGGGCACACCCACCGCCCCTACTGCAGTCAGCTGGAGGACGGACTTTGGGTCCTGAACCCCGGGGCCAGCCGCTCCAGCTATGGGATTATCCTATTGAACGACGGCCGGATCTCCTGCTCCCTGACAAAGCTGATCTGAAATCTGCTTCTGCGGCGAAGGTAGGTGATTTTGCCGTGAAAAAGCTGCTGTATATTCTGTTCCACCGCTCTGTATTCGTGGGGCTCTCCCTCATTCTGCAAGTGGTCGCTCTGGCGGTGGTGGTGGTCTTTTTTTCCGAGTACACCACCACCTTTTACTGGTGCTGCATCGCTCTGAGCGTTTTCGTGGCCCTGCTGATTGTGGGCAGCCGCATGGAGCCCGCCTACAAGATCGCATGGCTGATCCTGGTTCTCCCCTTTCCGGTGTTTGGCGGCATCTTCTACCTGCTGGTGGGCGGCGGACATATCCCCAGCCGCGCCTCCCGGCGGATGAAGCGAATCACGGAACAGTCCCTGGAAAACCTACAGGAGGATTTCAAGGCTGACGACCTGCTGTCCCTGGGCGAGGACGCCGCGGGCCAGGCCCGGTATCTGGAAAACTTTGCCCACTGCCCAGCCTACACCAACACGGAGACGGAGTATTTTCCCCTGGGGGACCTAGCTTTTCCCCGCATACTGGAGGAGCTGAAAAAGGCGGAGCACTATATTTTTCTGGAATACTTTATTCTTCAGCCCGGCACCTTCTGGGACAGCATCCTGGCCGTTCTAGAGGAAAAGGCCGCCCAGGGAGTGGAGGTGCGCCTCATTTATGACGACATGGGCTGCATGTTCACACTGCCCCGGGATTACAACGATCAGATGGCCGCCCGGGGAATCCAGTGCCGGGTATTCAACCGCTTTGTGCCGGTGATGTCCCTGCGTCTCAACAACCGGGACCACCGCAAGCTGATGATCATTGACGGGAAAGTGGGGTTCACTGGCGGTATCAATCTGGCGGATGAGTATATCAACCGGCGGGTCCGCTTCGGCCACTGGAAAGACAGTGCCATCCTCCTGGAGGGGGACGCGGTGTGGTCCATGACCGTCATGTTCCTCACCATGTGGGGCTACTGCGCCGGCTGCGAGGAGGAGTTCCAGCGCTTCCGCCCCGCCCCTGCTCCCGCCCGCCCCTGGGCCGGCTATGTCCAGCCCTATACCGACACCCCTCTGGACCGGGAGGCGGTGGGTCAGTCCGTCTACCTGAACATGATCGGCAAGGCACGGAAATATATCTATATCACCACTCCCTATTTGATTATCGACGTGGCCACCAATACCGCCCTGTGCAATGCGGCCAAATCTGGGGTGGATGTGCGCCTCATCACCCCGCACATTCCGGACAAGCGGTATGTGTTCGAGGTCACCCGGGCCCACTACCCGCCCCTGCTGGAGTCCGGGGTCCGTATCTATGAGTATACGCCCGGTTTTATTCATGCAAAAAATTTCATTGTGGACGATCGCTTTGCCACTGTGGGCACCGTCAATCTGGACTACCGGAGCCTGTTTCTCCACTTCGAAGACGGCGTCTGGCTGTGCGAGGCCCCCTGCATCCGGGACATCCGGCAGGACTTTGAGAACACCCTGAAGGTCTGTCAGCGCATCTCTCTGCGCCACCGGAAATATTTCAACCCTCTGGTGCGGCTGTACCGCAACATCCTGCGCATCTTTGCCCCCCTTATGTAGCCGCTTTGCGCTCTAAGGCGGTCTCTGCCGGATGCCGGAAATAGATGTACGGGAGACGGCAAGCCGTCTCCCGTACACATCACTGGCCGCAGCAGCCGCGGGCCTCCTGATAAGTGGCCGCCGCTTTGGGGGACACACTGTTGGGCGGGAAGAATTCGTCCACTGGGAACTGCACCTTGCGGAAAATTTCGCAGGGATCCTCGCCGCATTCCGCTCCCTGGCAGGGGCACTCCTTCTCCGGCACGCAGTAGTCGTAGGCGGGCATGAGCAGCTGAGTGTCCCGCTCCATGCGGATGATAGAGAACTGGCCCAGGGTCACATACAGGCGGTGGACATCGCCTCCCATGACCAGCTCCTCCGGGAAGCAGGAACAGACGGCGGGCGGGATCTCGCAGCAGCTGTCGCAGCTGCGGCACTCGCACACATCCACCAGCTTCATGCCCAGAATGATGGGGTCCACCGACTCCACCACCGCGGTGGGCAAACTGCGGGTGGGCAGCTCCTGCACATCCAGGCCCTTCTCCTGTCCCTGAGAGGCAAACACCTTAGCGCTCCCCTCGCTGCCGAACAGGATCACCCGCTTGTCAAATACCGCCAGACCGCTGATCTCCACAGGGCGGGCCGCCCCCACAAAGGCGTCGGCGGTGATGCGGTAGAAGTACCGCACATCCACGGTGTAGAACCCCCGGTTGAAGCTCACCGGCTCCACATCAATGTAGGCATACAGCAGCTCGGCACACCCCGCCTTCATGGAGACCGCACGGTCAATGACCTCCTGGCAGCCCCGGGTGGGATAGACCCGCAAATCTTCGATGCAGTCCTTATCTTTGCAGGAATCAAAAATTTTCTTGGTGTGGATGCACACGGCCTCTCGGATACAGCGCTCCTCGCTGACGGGGCCGGGCGCGACCTTTTCAGGCATAGGTAAGTCCCTCCTATTTATGAACTGGCACGGGGCGGCGCCCCGTATCCTGCGCTGGGGTACACCCCATACTATGAGACTGCGGAAATTTGGTGCGTTTTTTGCGGCAAAGAGAGGGCTTGTCCTTTCCCCCCTTTTTCGGTATAATAAAAAGGCTGAACTGCCCATCTTTTTTCCATCGCTGTAAGGAGGCACTCTATGGCCCGAACCGGATTTATTCAAAGCGAACTGGACCTCAAGCTTCTGGTTTTATATATCATGGCCCGCGCCGCCGCCCCCATCACTTTTCTGCAGCTGCTGGAGCTGGCCCTGTGCGATGCCGGTGTGGACTATTTCTCTCTCACGGAGGCGGTGGACCACCTGGTGAAAACCGGCCATCTGAAGCAGGAGGACGGCCTCTACTCCATTACTGAAAAGGGCCAGCGCAACATTGAAATCTGTGAGAGCAGTCTTCCCTACTCGGTACGGATGCACTGCGAGGACAATCTGGTCACCCTGAACAGCGCCCTGAAGCGGGCAGCTCAGGTGCAGTCCGACCTGGAGCCCCATGGGGACGGCACCTGCACCGTCCGCCTGTATCTGGCGGATGACAGCGGCCCTCTGATGGAGCTGCGCCTTCTCTACCCCTCTCTGGAGCAGGGGCAGGCCCTGTCCACCCGCTTTCAGGAGTCTCCTGAGCAGATCTATCACCAAATCATGGGGGCTTTGGACCCAGAAAAATTTCAACCGGGAGGTTCGGAAGCATGAGAAGAAAAGACCGGGAGCGGGACCAGGCCTTCGCCTACCAGATCATTGACCGCTGCGCCTACGGTGTGGCCGCCATGTCCGGAGCGGACGGCACTCCCTACTGCGTCCCCCTCTCTCTGGTGCGGGTGGAGGATCGGCTCTACTTCCACTGCGCCCTGGATGGCTTCAAGCTGGACCTGCTGCGGGGAAATCCCCAGGTATGTATCTCCTTTGTGGCGGAAAACCAGGCGGCAGAGGACAAGTTCACCACCTATTTTCAGTCCGCCAATGTGAGGGGGGCCGCCTCGGAGGTCACGGAGGACCAGGAGAAAATCCTGGCCCTGCGGGCCCTGTGTGAGAAGCTGACCCCCTCCAACATGGCGGGGGACAACTTTGACCGGGCCATTGCCAAAAGCCTGGCCCGCACCGGCGTGTGGCGTATTCAAATCCAGGAGGCCGTCGGCAAGGAGAAACGCCGCTCCTGACCGGCCTTCCATCATAGGAGGAGATCTTTCCATGTCTCTCGATTCTATTGCCGCTCGGCTGCGGCAGCGCACCACGCCCCAGCAGCGGGGGGCCTTCCTGTCCTGCTTTCTTACCGGCTACCTGGTCCATCTGTACGCCTTCACCAACCTGATCCCCAACTCAGACGGCCTCAGCCGGGTCTTTGACCTACAGCAGATGACTGTCTCCGGCCGGTGGTTCCTCCACTACGCCTCATTCCTCAACACCTTCACACAGATGCCCGCCCTCATTGGTCTGCTGTCTATGATATTCTTGTCCCTGGCGGCGGCGGGGGCGGTCACCGTCCTGGGGCTGAAAAGCCGGGCTCTGTCCGTTTTCGCCGGGGGACTCATGGCCGCCTTTCCCTGTCTGGGGTACACTTTCCTCTACATGTTCACCGCCTCCCCCTACTGTCTGGCCATCCTGCTGGCGGTGCTGGCGGTTTATCTGGCAAAGCGGGGGGGCTGGCTCCCAAGTTTGGCAGGCTGTCTGCTGCTGGCCCTGTCCATGGGCATATACCAGGCCTATGCCGCCGTGGCGGTGGCCCTGTCCCTGCTGACGGTACTGCGGGAGTGCCTCACTCCGTCCGCCTCCCTCAAGGGAACCGCCCAGCTGGGCCTCCGACTCACCGGCTCTCTGGCCCTGGGCGCGGCGCTGTACTATGGCATCCTCCAGATCTTTCTGGCGGTGAAGGACCTGGAGCTGCTGGACTACCTGGGCATGGAGCAGGCCGGGAGCGGCTATCCCCTCGCCCGGCTGCCCGGCCTCATCCTGTCGGCGTACAAACAGGTCGTCGTCTTTTTCTTCTGGCCAGGCGGCTCCAGCTCCTTCACCACGCCGGTGATAGCTGGGCTGAATCTGGCACTCCTGGCGCTGTCCGTGGGCTGCCTGATCGCCTTCGCAGTTCGCCGCACCCTCTGGCAAGAGCTCTGGAGGCCGATCTCCGCCCTGGTCCTGGCCGCTCTGCTCCCCCTGGCAGTGGGCTTTGCCCAGATCATCTCCCCCTTCTCTGACGCCACCCCCCTGATGAAGTACGCCTATGTGGGCGTCTATCTGGCGGCGCTGCTGGCGGCTGACCTGGGGCTGGAGGCCCTGGCCAGACCCCGAGGGGAGGCCGTCGTCTCCTGGGCCCTGGCGCTCTGCCTGTCCGGACTGCTGCTGTACGGCGCCAACATCAACGACCGGCTGTACACCGCCTCAGACCAGGCCCACCGGGCCACCCTCAGCTACGCTACCCGGCTGCTCACCCGCATTGAGAGCTGCCCTGGCTACACCGGTCAGGAGGAGGTGCTGATCATCGGCGCCTTCCCCGCCGACCGCATCTACTCAGATATTGAGAGCTACCGCCTGGTGGACCACTACAGCGTGCCGCTGAATACGGTGGCCCCCCTGAACAAGCACATCTACTACTACCTCAACGACTGGCTCAACGTGCCCATTCCGGAGCCGGAGGAGGAGACCATGCTGGCCGTCTCCCAGTCGGAGAAGTTCCAGGCCATGCCCCTCTACCCCGCCGACGGCTCCGTCCAGATGCTGGACGGCCGGGTGGTGGTGAAGCTCCAGGAGGAGTACACCCCCAAGAGCGACTATGAGGTGGCCTATGAAAACAGGAGATGAACCTATGGAAGAGACATCCAAAGCCCTGCGCACCGGCCTGCTTTCCGTGGTGCTGCCCGCTTACAACGAGGAGGAGTCCGTCCCTCTGGCGGCGGACACCATTGGCAACCTGCTCACCCAGGCAGAGATCGACCATGAGCTGATTTTTGTCAACGACGGCTCCCGGGACCACACCTGGCAGGCCATTCAGGAGGCCGCTGCCCGCCGCCCCCAGGTTCGGGGGATCCGCTTCTCCCGGAACTTCGGGAAGGAGGCCGCCATCTTCGCCGGTCTGGCTCAGGCCAGAGGGGACTGCTGTGTGGTGCTGGACTGCGACATGCAGTACCCGCCGGAGAAAATGGTTGAGATGTACCGCCTGTGGCAGCAGGGGTGGCAGGTCGTAGAGGGCGTCAAGGCAAGTCGGGGCCGGGAGAACCCCCTCCACACCTTCGCCGCCAAAACCTTCTACCGCTTCATCAGCGGCGCCACAAAAATCGACATGTCCCGGGCCTCTGATTTCAAGCTGCTAGACCGGCGGGCTGTGGACGTGCTCATCGCCATGCGGGAGAAAAACGCCTTCTTCCGGGCCCTGTCCTCCTGGATTGGCTTTGACACCACCCAGGTGGAGTTCCAGGTGCAGCCCCGGGCCGCAGGGTCCTCCAAGTGGTCCATCCGCAGCCTCACCCGGTACGCCATCACCAATCTGGCCGCCTTCTCCACCGCCCCCCTCCAAATCGTCACCTTCCTGGGGGTACTGGTGTTTTTATGCTCCCTGGTGCTGGGGGTCCACTCCCTGTGGCAGAAGATCAACGGCCAGGCCCTGGAGGGCTTCACCACCGTCATCCTCCTGCTGCTGCTCATCGGCAGCGTGCTGATGATCTGCCTGGGCATCCTGGGCTATTATATCGCTAAGATCTATGAGGAGATCAAGGACCGGCCCCGGTACATCGTGGCCGAGGACTGTGGAGGCAACCGCCATGAGAGATAAGCTCCGCGCCCTGCTGGACCCCACCCTGTTCCGCTTCATTCTGGTGGGACTGATTAACACCGCAGTGGGATACGGGGTCATGTTTGGTCTCTACAACCTGGCTGGCCTCCACACCTGGGGGGACACCGGCTACTGGATCTCCTCCGCCGCCAACTATATCATTGGCAGCATCGTCAGCTTCTTTCTGAACAAGCACTTCACCTTCCGCAACCAGGAGAAGGGGCTGGGGGTGGTGCTCCGCTTCGCCCTGAACATCGCCGTGTGCTGGGCCCTGGCCTATGGCATAGCCAAGCCGGTCACTGTCTGGGCGCTCTCCAATACTGGCTGGAGTGACCAAATTCAGGGGAATCTCTCCATGCTGGTGGGCTCGGGACTGTTTGTATTCCTCAACTATTTCGGGCAGCGGTTCTTCGCCTTCCGCAGCAGATAATTTCTTCGCCTCGTATCTCACCCAGGCCGGCCCTCTTCCGGGCAGTGCCTCCATTTCCCCGCAGGGGCCCTCCGCAAAAGGGAGGGTTTGCACAAATCTGTTACTGCCGCGCTGGTGTTCTCACCGGCGCGGCAGTTCATTTTTAGACACAAGGAGACGGATTCCTACGAAAATAGCCGCCAGTGGCGGCTATTTTTCCCGGAATACCAGAACTGCTGTGTCGTTTATATGTTTTACAACAGCCCCGTTCTCGAAATGACAGCACATTTCCCGCGCATTTGGCGAAAGGCCCTTTTTCAGCTCCCGCCAGAAGTGCAGGCTGCCGCAGCCCTCAAAGGAGGCTATGCGTCCTCCGGATCCCGCTTCCCGCCTGGCGGCGGAGCGAGGCGCGCCTCCCGCCCTCTGGAGCCGGAAGCCAAGCCGATGGCCCGCCGGCCGTACCGCTTCCGAATCTCGTCCATGGTTCGCTCCAGGCGCTCCAGTCGGTCCCGCCGCTCCGTCTCTCCGCTGTCAAACAGACTCTGCTGGTCGGCGGCTTCCCCCTCAGGCAGGAGATAGATGGCCGTCACCGTCAGCGCCCGCACCGGCTTGCCCATATTCCAACAGCTCTCCGCCAGCTCCATGGCAGCCTCCGCAATCTCCCTACCCAGACAGGTGGGCGCCTCCAGCCGCTTCTGCCGGCTGAGATCCCGGAATTCCGGATCCCGTATCTGGAGGGCCACGCCGCTGCACTTCAGACCGTGGCGGCGCAGACGGATCCCAACCTCCTCAGACAGCTGGACAATCCCCTGCCGCAGCTCCTCCCGCCCCAGGAGATTCCGAGCAAAGGTGTTCCCGTTCCCTATAGATTTAGGGGGGACGTACTGTCCGGCAGGGGCCACTGGAGAGCGATCCAGACCGTTGGCGTAGTCGTGGAGCTGACTTCCGTGGCGCCCCAGCAGCTGAAATAGGGCCTCCCGGTCAGACTGCGCCAGCTGGCCGATGGTTTGGATCTCAAATTTTTTCAGGGCTGCGGCCGCTGTTTTCCCCACATACAGCAGGTCCGTCACCGGCAGAGGCCACACCAGCTCCCGGAAGTTTTCCCGGGTAATACAGGTGGTGGCGTCCGGCTTTCGATAGTCGCTGCCCAGCTTGGCAAATACCTTATTGAAGGACACCCCCACTGAGATGGTCAGGCCGAACTCCCGGCGCATCCGCCGGCGGATCCCATCCGCCAGGCTCCGGGGGTCCCCTCCAAACAGGTGGAGCGTTCCGGACACATCCAGCCAGTTTTCATCAATGCCGAAGGGCTCCACCAGATCGGTATAGTCCTGATACATCCGGTTGATCCTGCGGGAGTATTCCCGATACTTCTCGTGGTGAGCCGGTAGGAGCACCAGCTCCGGGCATTTTCGCCTGGCCTGCCAGATGGTCTCCGCCGTCTTGACGCCGAAGGCCTTGGCCGGCTCGTTTTTGGCCAAAATGATCCCGTGGCGGCTCTCCGGGTCCCCGCACACTGCTACAGGTAGATGCCGCAGCTCCGGATGGGACAGCAGCTCCACCGAGGCATAGAAGCTGTTTAAATCACAGTGAAGAATGACCCGCTCCACGCCCGCTCCCCCTCTCAGCTCCAGTATAGAGGATTGCCCGTCAGAAGTCAAACATATGTTCCCCATTAATAGATTGTAAAGATCACACTGCCATTTACCTGATTTTCTGGCCGTTCCGCCGTCGCTCATGCCCAGGTTTCTCCGGTCTTTCTCCTGGAATTTTCACTGCCTTTCTCCCGATATTAGTGAATATCACCAAATATTTTCTCAAAATTCCGGGAAATTGCCTATTGAAATTCTGCCGATTCCTCTCTATAATCTGTTATAAAGAAATCGTTAAGATGATTTTTTCTTTATCAAAACATTGTTAATTCAAGGAGGTTTGTCACTATGAGCGGCGGAGGTATCTTTTTAATTGCAATCGCAGTTATTTTGGTTGTCGGCGTGGTTGCTAGCCGGAGCAAGAAGTAAGCTGTCTGGAGACGGCCGGCTCCAGAATGGTTTACTGACATCACCACCTTTCTGAACTGGCTCCATAACCCACTTCCTTCAGGCAGGCGCGCCGCGGAGGGTTTCCTCCGCGGCGCACTTTTTTATACAGAAATCCGCCCGCTCCGGCTGGAGCGGGCGGATTTGCTTGTAAGAAAAGTCTTTTCGACAAGCTGACACCACGTTTCAGAGCATTGGGCGGACTTATCCCACTATGTCCTCCACCGCCTGGGGGTCGTTTGACACCACCAGCAGCACCGTATTGCCCGAGGCCTGAAGGAAGGCGTCCTCCAGCTTGGGGATCTCCGCCGGGCGGTAATCC
>CALXGD010000110.1 GCA_944387745.1 uncultured Oscillospiraceae bacterium | reverse complement strand
ACCTGGGCCAGGTCCTCCTCCTTGATGGCGAAGGGGTCGTCCAGGGGGCCGCTGGCGGGCTCCACTGACACGTGGCGGAAGCCCAGGTCGGCCAGGTGCATCACGTCGGCGGCGAAATCCAGGTTCTCCCGGGTAAAGGTGCCCCGGGCGTAGTAGTCCTTGGTGCCCCGGCCGGCCACCAGCTTCTGGAACTTGGGGACGATCACGTCATAGCTCCCCTTCCCCCCCGCCGTGGGGCGCATGTGGTCGTTGACCTCTCTCCGGCCGTCCAGGGAGAGCACCACGTTGGACATCTCCCGGTTGATGTAGTCGATGTTCTCGTCATTGAGCAGCATACCGTTGGTTGTGATTGTAAAGCGAAACACCTTGTCGTGTTCCTTCTCCAGAGAGCGGGCGTAGGCCACCGCCTCCTTCACCGTGTCCATGGCCATGAGGGGCTCGCCGCCGAAGAAGTCGATCTCGATGTTCCTGCGCTTCCCCGACTTGGCCACCACCCAGTCGATGGCTTTTTTGGCCGTCTCGGCGTCCATGGTCATCCGGTGGCCGGTGCCGAAATCCCCGGTGCCGGCAAAGCAGTACCGGCAGCGCAGGTTGCAGTCGTGGGACACATGGAGACACAGGGCCTTCACCACCGCCTGGCGGGGCAGGGCCATAGCCGCCTCCGGGTCCAGATAGTCGTCGTCGGAGAACAGCAGGCCCTGGTCCTGGAGGGAGCGCAGCTCCTGCCAGGTCTCCTCCAGCTCCGCGGGGCTGTACTGGGGCAGCGCCTCCAGCACCTCCGGGGGGCAGGTCTCTTCCAGCTTTTCCTCCTGCTCCACCTGGGAGAGCAGGTCATAGCTCAGCTTGTCCAACACATGGACCGCACCGCTGTTCACATCCGCCACCAGGTACTGCCCCAGGGCGGTAAACGTATGTACCATTCTGAAAATCCTCTCTTTCCTGTTTTCCCAAGATTCTGTTCCCCCTCCCGCAGGGGCGGGAACACACAAAAGAATCGGGGCTTCCTGCTTGGGATGTTTTATGATGATTTGAAATTGAACGCTATTTGCAGGCGGCACAGTATCCGCCGTAGGGGCGGGTGTCCTCATCCGCCCGTTCCGAACCGTGTCCCGGTTTTGGGCGGGCCGGCCAGTGTCCGGCCCCTACGAAATGGGTAGACGGTTCCCGGACCTCCATAGGGGCGGCACACCTGGGCCGCCCGTCCCGAACCGTGTTCCTTTTCTAGGCGGGCCGGTCTGGGACCGGCCCCTACGAAATGGGCAGACAGTTCCCGGGCCTCCGTAGGGGCGGGTGTCCTCACCCGCCCGCCATTCTCCGGGGCGCGTCCCCCGCCCCAAGGCAAAAATGAAGGGCAGGCCTTCACCTGCCCTTTTGGAAAGCGCCTGGATAGACGCTTACACGTTCTCGCACTTCTGGTTAGCCACGGTGCAGGAAGTCTTGCAGGCGGACTGACAAGAGGTCTGACACTCGCCGCAGCCGCCCTTGGCAGCGCTGGCCTTCAGAGTAGCGCCGTTGAGAGTCTGAATATGTTTCATGGGAATCTCCTCCTATGCTTTCACGGAGCAAGCTCCGCAGTATTTGAGGGTATTATACCACAAAACACCCACGATTTCAATCTATCTTTTCCGTTTTTTCTTGGGCCGCGCCCCCAGGATACCGGCCATGGCCCCTCCGCACAGGCAGGAGAGGAGGATGGGCACCCCTCCATTGGAAACGGAGGCCGATTCCAGCAGCAGAAGTCCCGCCGACAGCAGCAGCAGGAAGAGGATGGCGCCCACTCCTGTCCCCACCAACAGTGTGCCCCGGCCCACCCGCCGCACCGCCAGCAGACCTCCCGTCAGCGCCCCCAGTACACAGGCCGCCGGCACCGCCCGCTCCATGGTCCTCTCTGGAAGCGCTCCACCAGATACCAGCAGAGCGCACACCAGCAGGACCGCCAGAGCTGCAGCTGCAGCCACAGCCCCTCCCTTGAGAAGCTCGCACATTACGGTAATCCAGAGGCCCCCGGCCTCCTCCTGTTTCCGCTCCCGCGGCTTTTTCTGCATTTCAGGTTCCTCCCCGCCCCATTTGATTTGTTTCATCTGTATGCGGCGGGGCCTGTCCCTTTGCCTATTTTCTCTCCAGACAGCAAAACGGCCGGGACAGAAGCTTCTGTCCCGGCCGTTTGAACAGCCAGTCTGCACCGCTGCCGTCCCGCCCTCAGCGGGTGGGCTCTGCGGCCCGGGCGGTCTTGGCGGACACTGCCCACTTGGTCAGCTCCAGGCGGACTCGGTCGGCCCCGCTCTCAATCACGATGGTGTTCTCCTTCACCGCGCAGACAGTGCCGGTGATACCGCCGATGGTGGTAATCTCATCCCCCACCGACAGGGAGTCCCGCATATTCTGGGCCTCTTTCTTCCGCTTGTTCTCCGGGCGGATCATGAAGAAGTACATCAGTGCGAACATCGCAATAATCATGATCCAAAGTTCCATTCCGCCCATTCTCTATCCCTCCATAAAATTAGAATGTTCGCAAAACGCGCTTGTATGATTATACCCGCTTTCCAGGTGGTTGGCAAGTCTTTCTTCAAATTTTATTTGATTTTCCCCTCATTCCCAGAACTTCGTGCCCCTTTCTCCTCTCTTTCGGCCAGATTATGTTGTTATGTCACCAATATGTTGTTACCGCGCCAGCAGCCCCCTCTCCGGGGACCGCGTCTGGCCAGAGGCAAAAGGGGCCCCCGGCCCTCCCTGTGTACAGGCACATAGGCGGCCGGGGGCAAATTCCAAATCAATCCTGCTCTTCGTTGAGGAAGGAGCCAATCTTAATGGGCTTAATGGGCTGGCGGTATTTGGGGGCCGTCAGGGAGTTGATGGGCTTTCCTGTCTTGACAGACAGCTCCCGCAGCACCAAGGCGATGCAGGTCTTACCCTGACAGGGGCCCATGGAGGCGCGGGTGTGGAGCTTCACCTGCTTCAGGGAGTCCGACCCATCGTCCAGGGTCTCCTTGATCTCCCGCTCCGTCACGTCCTCACAGCGGCAGACAATGCTCTCCCCCATCTCCACCTCGCCGGACGGCTCAGAGATCAGCTGCTCTCTGGGAACCAGCTGGATCCCCCGGACAATGTGGGTCATCTCCTTGGGCACCGCCAGGGTCAGTACAGAGGTCTTGTTGGGGAAGGTGTTTACCTTCTCCACCCGAACCCTGCACACCGGCTCTCCGACGCGGTTCACGCCGTCCACCACCTGGCCGATCTCCGGCAGCGGGGAGTACTCATAGGGGATCTTTACCAGGGACTCTGTCTCGGAGAAGGTCTCGTCAATGACAAAGGCGGCCAGGCCGGGGCACACGGTGATGCACACCCCGCAGCCCACGCACTTGTCATAGTAGGTCTCCGGTGTATCGGTGATGTTGGTGAGGGGCTTCACCGCCCCGAATTTGCAGGAGGTATAGCAGGGGTTGCAGGGGATATTCTGAAAGCACTCAAAGACGGCGTAAGGCCCCTTCTTCCGGCGCTCTTCACTGGGGAGGATCGCCATTGCCTTGCTCTCCAGCTCTTCCAAGACTTCATTTTTCATAATAGACCGGCGCTCCTTCCTTGGTTTTGATCAGGCCGTTGCGGATCTTGCCGCCCTCGGGCCGCAGGGAGTCCAGCTGCTCGATGTAGTCGGCGTACTTGGCCTCATAGTCCTTGTCATACCCCAGATCCCGTGCGGCGGAGATGCCCGCCAGCTTGCCCGTGAGCATGGCGCTGGAGGCCTCCTCCACACCGCCGGAGTCGCCCGCAGCGTAGACGTTGCGGACACTGGTGTGCCGCTCGTCGTCGATCACCGGCACATAGCCACCCAGCTCCGGCACAAACTTCATGTCGCACCCGGCCTGGAAAAACAGCTCCGGCAGAGGGGCCAATCCCACAGCCATGCAGATCACGTCGCATTTCACATCCTGTTCGGTGCCGGGGATGGGCTGGAAGTGCTCATCCAGCTCATAGATGATGGCGCCCTCCACCCGGTCCTTGCCGTAGGCGCACTTGATGGTGTGCCGGGTCATAATAGGCACGCCCGCCCGCCGCAGCTTGTTGGCGTGGACCAAGTAGCCGCCGATGTTGGGGGCCGCCTCGATGACCGCCGCTACGTTGACACCCGCCTGCATCAGCTGGTAGCTGACAATGAGGCCGATATTGCCCGCGCCCACCATGAGAACATTTTTCGCCGGGACCACGCCCTCCATGTTCATCAGGGTCTGGACCGCGCCGGCGCCGTAGATGCCGGGGAGGTCGTTGTTGGGGAACACCAGATTTTTCTCAAAGGCGCCGGTGGCGATGATGATAGCCTTGGGCTGGATGCCCTCGATGACTCCGTTTTTGTCCACCATGACAATGCCGCTTTTATAGAAGCCTGCCGCAATGGACTCAGTCCACACCTGGATGTTGTCCAGAGCGTCGATCTGGGCCTGGATCTTGTCGGCGATGTAGATCCCTCTGGTGCCGGCGTCCTGCTTCTCAGAGCCGAAGAACTTGTGGGTCTGCTTGAGCAGCTGTCCGCCCAGCTTCCCGCTGCGCTCCAGCAGGATCACCTGCGCGCCGGCCTCGGCCGCCTCCACCGCGGCACACATGCCCGCCGGCCCGCCGCCAATCACCAAAATGTCAGTGGTAATCAGCTCCCGCTGATTGTTCAGCTTCTTTTCGATATGCACGTCCACTTTGGCCTTCTCGTTGCCCATCTGCCGCTCCACGGTGATGCCCTCCCGCAGGGGCTCCACGCACACGCGGATATTAGGCACCCCGTTGACCTTCATCAGACAGGAGGAGCAGTTTCCAATGGCACAGAACAGGCCCCTGGGGCGGTGCTTTTTGGCGCTCTCATGGAGATAGCGCACACCGGCGGCGTGGAGGGCCGCGGCGATGGTCTCCCCCTCATAGCCGGTCAGCTGCTGCCCTTCAAAGGTGAAGGTGACCTCCCGACCCTTGTGAAATTCCAAAATTGGATGGTTTGTTGATCTATCCATGACAATCCTCCCGATCCCTTTGTACCATTTGTTTTCCCTTCTACTTCTGAGAGAACCGGCTGAACAGGAAGGGCCGGATATCCTCCGTCACCTGTCCGCTGATAATGTAATCCGACATAATTTCCCCGGTGATGGGCGCCATAGCGATCCCATCGCCCTCGTGCCCGGCGGCCATGATAAACCCATGGAGTCCGTCCACGGGACCCAGGATGGGGCCGCCCTCGCAGTAGGGACGCAGGCCGGCGAAGGAGCGGATAATGGTCAGGTCATTCAGGAA
>CALXGD010000109.1 GCA_944387745.1 uncultured Oscillospiraceae bacterium | reverse complement strand
GCAGGGACTGCTGCTGCTTTTTGTTGAAGTACTGGATCTCGTCCAGGTAGAGCAGCACCCCCTCCGGGGCCAGCAGGGTGCCGATGTCGGCGATGATATCTTTAATATCCGAGATGGAGGCGGTGGTGGCGTTGAGCCGGTGGAGAGGCCGGTTGGTGCGCTGGGCGCTGATGTTGGCCACGGTGGTCTTTCCCGTCCCCGAGGGGCCGTAGAAAATCAGGTTGGGGATGTCGCCCCCCTCGATGATCCGGCGCAGCAGACCGTCTTTTCCTAAAATATGCCTCTGGCCCACCACCTCGTCCAGGGTTTTGGGCCGGATCTCATCCGCTAAAGGCCGGTAGGCCATAACGCCGCACTTCCTTTCCCAAGACGCAACGAGTATCCGTCACAGTTCTTTGCACAGGGCCGGTTCGGGTGCAATCAGCCCCGCAGCCCGGCACATCTTCTCTTTCCCCAAAAAGTTTACCAGGGCGATAGACCGGCCGATGCCCAGCATAGCTGCCACTGTGCCGACGCCTACGCCGGCAATCCGTCCGGCGGCCGCCAGCCCAAGCACACAGGCCACGGCCACGCAGCCGATGTCAAACACATTTTTGGCAAAGCCCTGGTCCCGGCCCAGTTTTTCCGCCACTGCCATGACAATACCGTCCCCAGGGTTGGGAATCAGCTTCATGTTGACGGTGATAGCCGCCCCCGCCCCGGTGCAGAAGATGGCCGCCAGGAGCAGCAGGAAATTTGTAGCGAATCCGTGCTCCGCCGCCTCATAGGGGATGAGAGCGCCATACAGGTTCAATACCCGGCTGAACACCAGGCTCAGGGGGAGTTGGAGTAGGTCGGCCAAGCGGCTCCGCTTTCTACGCAGGACGAATTGGGCCGCCACGAAACAGGAATACAACAGGAACGTCATATCGCCGAAATTCAGGTTCCAAATTTCCGATACCTCAAAGGCGATGGAGATAATGGGGGAGACTCCCAATCCGGCCTTGGTGTTCAGGGTCAGGCCAAGGGCCAGGACGAGCATCCCCAGCAGGTAAAAAAGCCAGCGGTTTACGGTTTTCAATGAAAGATCTCTCCTTTCCCCTGGACAAGGGGAATCGTCCCCCTTTTCACAAGGGGGACTTTTGCGGGTGCGTGGGACGTAGAGGCGGCCTGTGGCCGCCCGCTATGTCTCCCCCGCCTCTTTCATAAAGTGGTCGCACCAGGGGCGCAGGGTGCAGTTCTCGCACTGGGGCCGCCGGGCGACGCACACCGCCCGGCCGTGGAGGACCATGCGGTGGCAGAAGTTGTTGGACTCCTCCGGGGGGAGGATTTGCCGCAGCTGCATCTCCACCTTGGCCGGGTCCTTGGACCCGTCAGTGAGGCCCAGCAGGCCGGTGATGCGGATGCAGTGGGTGTCGGCTACCACCACGCCGGGGGTGTGATATACGTCCCCCACAATCAGGTTGGCGGTTTTCCGCCCCACGCCGGGGAGCTTCAGCAGCTCCTCCATAGTGCCGGGCACCTTGCCGCCGTAGTCAGATAGCAGCATCTGGGCGGAGCGGACGATGTCACGGGCTTTGGCCCGGAAAAAGCCGGTGGAGTGTATGTACTGCTCCACCTCTGAGACGTCGGCCTCTGCCAGAGATTCCAGGGTGGGAAAGCGTGCAAAGAGGGCGGGAGTGACTTGATTTACCCGCTCGTCGGTACACTGAGCGGCCAAGCGGACGGAGAAGAGCAATTCATAGTCCTTTTCGTACTCTAAAGAACAGAGGCCATCGGGGTATAGATGCTTTAAGGCATTGATAATATTCCAAACTTCTGTTTTTGTTTTCATGGCAATACACCTCATGGCACAGAATCAGCGCTCGATAAACACAAGTAAATTTATTATAGCACAGCTGCTTGAAAAATTCGATGGGTATTTTCTAAAGTCCCAATTCTTTTTGTAGGACTACAATCTTAAAAAGGGATGTGATCCGGTTTTGGTTGTATTTCTTCCTGCAATCTGCTATAATAAATTTCTAATTGCACAGCTGACGTTTTTGGAAGGGGGCCTTTTCTCTTGAACCGAAAAAAACTGCCCAGGCTACTTCAGCCTAAACTGCAGCTCTATTTTATCTGTCTGGTTCTCTTTGCGCTTGCTTCCTCTCTCTTCTGCCTTCCGTTGGCTGTCCTGGAGCTGGCAGTGGTCGCGGTCCTTGGCCTTCACCACCGCAGCGGCCTTCACAAGCGCCGGCGGGAGATCACCAAGTATATTGAAAACATTACAGGCAATGTGGATGTGGCCACCAAGGACACCATGGTGAATTCTCCCCTGCCCATGGTTATCTTTCGCCCGGAGAGCGGGGATATCATCTGGACCAACGACCGTTTTCTCCAGCTTACAGAAAATAAAGAGCATCTGTTTGACGCCAAGCTGGAGGCGGTAATTCCAAACTTTGATACTCATTGGCTGTTGGAGGGCAAAAGCGAATGCCCTGACGAGATCGTAATGGGGGAGCGCCGATTTTTGGTATACGGACATTTGGTGCGGGCCAGCGACCGGGGCGGTGGCTTTCTGGCCACCACCTATTGGGTGGACGTGACCGAACTGGCCAATATTCGGGACCGCTACCAGGCCAGTCAGCCGGTGGTTGCTGTTTTGCTGGTGGACAACTATGAGGACCTGATGAAAAACCTCACGGAAAACCAGCGCTCTACCATTTACTCAGAGCTCAACGCCCGCCTAGACGCATGGGCGGCCGGGACCAACGGCATGCTCCGGCGCATTGAGCGGGACCGGTATCTCTATATTTTTGAGCGGCAATATCTTGCCCAGTTCATTGAACAAAAATTTGATATTTTGGACAGCGTGCATCAAGTAATGAGTCCCAGCGGACTGTCGGCCACCTTCTCTATCGGGATTGGAGTGGACGGCGCCTCCTTCCAGGAGCTTCTGCAATTTGCAAACCTGTCCATTGAGATGGCCCTGTCCCGCGGAGGCGATCAGGCGGTCATTCGCAACAAATTCACCTTCGAATTCTTCGGCGGTCGGTCTAAGGAGACGGAGAAGCGCACCAAGGTAAAGAGTCGGGTGATGGCCAACGCCCTGTCCGCGCTGGTGGCCGACTCCTCCTGCCTGTTCATCATGGGGCACCGGTCTCCAGATAACGACTGCATCGGTGCCGCCGCCGGGGTTGTCGCCGTCGCACGAAAGAAGGGGATCCCCGCCCATATTATTCAGGAAACCGGTTCTCCTCCTTCTAAAGTACTCACAGACCGGCTGATGCAGCTGCCGGAGTACCAGGATTGCTTCCTTTCTCCCCAAGAGGCGCTGTTGCAGATGGACAACCGCTCTCTGGTGGTGGTGGTGGATACCAACCGTCCAGAGCAGGTCCAGTCCCAGGAGGTGCTGGAGTCCTGCAACCGCATTGCTGTCATTGATCATCACCGCCGGGCTGCCACCTATATTGAGGGAGCCGCCCTGAACTATCACGAGCCCTACGCCTCATCCGCCTCTGAGCTGGTGACGGAGCTGCTGCAGTACATCGCCGACCCCACGGATCTGACGCGAGTGGAGGCGGAGGCGCTGCTGGCGGGTATTGTGCTGGACACGAAAAACTTCTCCATGCGTACTGGCGGCCGCACCTTTGAGGCGGCTGCCTTCCTGCGCCGGGCGGGGGCGGACACAGCCGAGGTAAAAAAGCTCTTCCAAAACGACTTGGCCGGCACCATTGCAAAATATGCCATTATTCAAAACGCCAAGCTCTATCGTGACCAGATTGCCATTGCCGTGGTGGACCACACGGTGGGCCGGGTCACCGCCGCCCAGGCAGCGGATGAGCTGTTGAACATTATCGGCATCGACACCTCCTTCGTCCTCTACCCCGATGGGGACCGGGTAGTGATTTCCGCCCGATCCATCGGAGACACCAATGTGCAGGTCATTTTGGAAAAACTGGGCGGCGGAGGCAACGCCGCCGCCGCGGGTGGACAAATTCAAGGTAAAACCCTGGAACAGGTGGCCCAGGAGCTGGCTCAGGCCATTGACCAATACTTGGAGGAGTAGAGCTGGAGCGCTGTGGGCTACGTAAAGGCCACCCCATACAAACTGTATTTTCGAGCTATAAATATTTCGATTTGTTATTAGGAGGAATATACCATGAAAGTGATTTTACAGCAGGACGTGCGCGGCCAGGGCAAAAAGGGCCAGATGGTGGAGGTATCCGACGGATATGCCCGCAACTTCTTACTGCCCCGGAAGCTGGCAGTGCCTGCCACCGCTGAAAATGTAAACACCATGAGGCAGCAGGAGAAGGCGCGCAAAGCTCAGGAGGCCGCGGAAAAGGCGGAGGCGGAAGCTCTGGCAAAGCGGCTGGAGGGCATTATGGTAAAGGTGTCTGCCAAAGCCGGCGAAGGCGGTCGTCTGTTTGGCGCCGTCACCGCCAAGGAGATCTCAGACTGCCTGGCCCAACAGCACGGGCTGAACATTGCCAAAACCAAGCTGGTGCTGGACGAGCCCATCAAGGCCTGCGGCGGATACCAGATTAAGGCCAAACTGGGCTATGAGGTCACCGGCACCGTCAATGTGGTAGTGGCTGAGGAAAAATAAGCCCTCCGGCTCATTTTCCCTTTATTTTGAAGAGAGCGCTCCGCGGTTAAAAATTTCTGGATCCTGCTCCGCCGGACCCAATTTACTCCACACTTGAGGCGCTCATCTAAAATTTCGACTTTCTCATTTTGAAGCTCGGTGGTGATGGACGTGCCAATCGAAGATGACGAGCTGCTGCTCCGGCAGATGCCTCACTCCTCCGAGGGAGAACGGGCTGTTCTGGGCTCAATCCTGCGCGACTTCCAGTGCATTCCGGAAGTAGTGGAACAGCTCCGCCCTGATGACTTCTATCTTCCAGAAAATCGGGAGATCTATGAGACGGTCTACAGCATGTTCAATCTCTCCCAGAAGGTCGACGTTGTCACCCTTCTGGATAAGCTGAAGCAGAACGGCATCTATAAAGGCGATTCCACCGCAGAATACCTGTATGATCTCCTGCGGACCACACCTACCGCTGGCAATGTCCAGGAGTATATCGCCATTGTCAAGGATAAGGCGCTGCTGCGCCGAATCGCAGAGACAGCTGACTCCATCTCTGCTCTGATTCAGCAGGGAACAGAGGACGGACAGCACGTTTTGCAGAGAGCAGAGCAGTACATCTATGCCATCCGGGAGGGCCGCTCCTTCCGTGGCCTGGTTCCCATTTCTGATGTTCTGCTGGAGGTATATCAGCAGCTTGACGAGCTGTCCGCCAACGAAGCCCCTATTCCCGGGATTTCCACCGGTCTGACAGATCTGGACCGGGCGATCTCTGGACTGAACAAATCGGATCTGATCCTTTTGGCTGCCCGGCCCGGCATGGGCAAGACCTCCATGGCCCTGAATATTCTGCTGGACGCGGGAAAAAAGTCTGGGAAGAGTGTCGCCTTTTTCTCCTTAGAGATGAGTCGGGAGCAGCTGGCCAAGCGTCTGATCTCCAGCGAATGCTTTATTGACAATAAAAAGCTGGTCACCGGCAAGTTGACAGCGGAGGATTGGGAGAACATCCTGATGGCCACCGACTCGCTCCGCCGCTCTAAGATCCTAATCGACGACGACTCTACGGTCACTGTAGCAGATATCAGCGCCAAATGCCGTCGTGTCAAGGACTTGGGGCTGGTGATCATTGATTATCTACAGCTGATGCAGTCTGCCGGCGGGCGACAGTACTCCGGCGAAAATCGCCAGCAGGTGGTGTCGGATATCTCCCGGTCCTTGAAAATGATGGCCAAGGAACTGAATGTGCCAGTCCTCTGCCTCAGCCAGCTCTCCCGGGCCAATGAGAGCCGCAGCGATAAGCGCCCCATGCTCTCTGACCTCCGGGAATCCGGCGCTATCGAGCAGGACGCGGACATTGTAATGTTTCTCTACAGGGAGGGCTACTATGACAAAGACACGCCCAATCCCAACCTGGCAGAGTGCATCATCGCCAAGAACCGCCACGGCGAGACCCGCACCGTGGAACTCCAATGGCTGCCGGAATTCACCACCTTCAGCAACGTGGAGTGGCAGCGGGAAGAATACTGATTGTATTTTCAGGAGGAATTATGTCAGATTCCATGATGGAATTGATTCATAAAGCCGACCTGATTCCGCCGGGAAGCTCTGTCCTCTGCGCAGTCTCCGGCGGAGCGGACTCTATCTACCTGCTCCACCGCCTGTGGCGAGTGCGGCAGGAGCTTCACTTTACCCTCTCTGCGGCCCACTTTGACCACCAGCTGCGGGGAGAGGAGTCTGCGCAGGATATGGAATTTGTCCAGCAGTTCACGGCCCTGTGCTGCGGCCGGGAGCACATCTTGCTCCCTGAGGGGACCGATTCGTTTCTCCCCCCTGTGAAGTTATACACTGGCTCCGGCGACGTTGCCGCCTATGCCAGAGCCCTTGGACTGGGGCTAGAGGAGGCAGCCCGGGAGATGCGGTACGCCTTTCTCCGACAGACCGCGCAGAGGGTGGGGGCGCAGTATATCGCCACCGCGCACACTGCCAACGACAACGCCGAGACCCTATTTCTCCACCTGGCACGGGGAAGCGGACTAAATGGACTAGGCGGCATCGCCCCCAAAAGCGGAGATCTGATCCGCCCGCTCCTGACCACCACCAGGGATGAGATCGAGGCATATCTTCGTTATCGAGGCCTGCCCTGGCGGGAGGACCTCTCCAACCGGGACGACAGCTATTCTCGCAACCGGCTGCGTCACAGGGTATTGCCGGAGCTGGATGCCCTCTACCCGGGATTTGTCGCCCGGCTGACAGACACTGCCGCCCGCCTGCGGGCGGATGAGGCCCTTCTCTCCGCCCAGGCGGCGGCCTCTCTGACCCACCTCCAGCGCCGGCCGGACGGCAGTCTGGCTTTGCCGGCGGAGGAGATCGCCCACCTCCCTCAGCCTCTGGCTGTCCGCGCCGCACGCCTTCTCCTGGCGGAGGCCAACGATGGAGATAACAAGTGTACCTCCGTCCATTTGGACGAGCTGGTAGCTCTGTGTCGGTCTGCTGCCCCCTCCGGCCAGTTGAATCTCCCCGGTGGACTGATTGCCTATAGAGAATATCAGTCCCTTGTGCTGACCAGAGCTCAGACCGTTCCCCTAGCCCCCACCCCTCTGCCCCTTCCGGGACAGACCCGCGCAGGCTGTTGGGATATCATCTGCACCCTGGAGCACTACGGCGGGCAGCCGCCCGGCCCATGGGACTTTTGGCTAGACTGCTCTAGAATCTCTTCTCTCACCGCCCGCCCCCGCAAAACGGGGGATCGGCTGCAGCTGAAGGGGCGGCCAAGAAAACCGATAAAAAAATGGATGATTGAAGCCAAAATTCCCCGGTATCTGCGGGACAGTCTCCCAATCCTGGACTGCGGCAGGCAGGTCGCCGCTGCCGCAGGTCTCGGACCTGAGACGGCATTTCTCCCAGAGCTGGGAGCAGAGGCTTGGCATATCCGCCTGGTCGATAGTACATTAAGCGAAAAAACTGAAAAACCGCCTGGTTTTGAACGTTAGAATATGGTATTGTATTGTGAGGAGGAACCAGTTCATGCTGGACAAAGATATTCAGGAAATTCTATTTACCCAAGAACAGCTGGAACAGCGCATCTGCCAGATTGCTGATGAGATCACCCGGGACTATCAGGGCCGGGAGCTGGTGCTGATCAGTGTTTTGCGAGGCTCCTTCATTTTTATGGCTGATCTGTGCCGGCATATCAAGCTTCCCTGCACCATCGACTTCATGTCGGTGTCCTCCTATGGGAAAGGCACATCCTCCAGCGGACAGGTCCAAATCACCAAGGATCTGTCCGACAGCATTGAGGGTAAGGACCTTTTGGTGATTGAGGACATTTTGGACTCTGGAAACACCTTGCACTATCTGCTCAAGGTATTGGAGCAACGGGGTCCCGCCTCCATCCGCCTGTGTACCCTCCTGGATAAGCCTGAGCGGCGTGTCAAGCCGGTGAAGGTACACTATTCCGGCTTTACTATCCCCGACGCCTTTGTGGTGGGTTACGGCCTGGACTATGCCGAACATTACCGAAATCTTCCCTATATCGGGATTTTGAAACCAGAGGTCTATGGAGGGTGAGTTCTCTCCGACCGAGCGGCAGGCGGGCCGCTGCAGGAAATTCCGTCGGAAAGGAAGTGCACCCCTTTGAAGAGATTCAGCCCCAGAGACATCAGCCTCTACTTCATTTTAATTCTGCTGATGCTTTTCGCCATTACCACCCT
This sequence comes from uncultured Oscillospiraceae bacterium, assembly GCA_944387745.1. The sequence continues at coordinate 7,319 of CALXGD010000109.1, read as the reverse complement.
GCAGCGGATGGACCAGGCTCACGACCCCACCTATAGCCAGGTCCGAACCCTGTTTGAACAGGAGAAGGTCCGGTCCTTTGTGCTGGAGGGCGATGACCTGGCTCTGGAGATTCGAGGGGAGGGAGATGCCACCAGCACCCTCCACTACAAGCTGGCCAATCTCTACATCTTTCACCAGGATTTCCATGAGCTCATTGACCAGCAGCTATCCAGCGGCGTACTGGCATACTGCGATTACAAGCCGGGCATTGAGTCCTCTTGGTGGTATCAGCTGCTTCCCTATCTGTTTTTGTTTATTATTGTGGGCGTGTTCTGGTATCTGATGTATTTGCGTCAGGCTAACGTCAGCTCAGGAGGCGGCCCTGGCCCCAGCCGGTTTGGCCACGCCCGTACGCGTACCCTGGCCGATCAGGGGAAAAGGGTCACTTTCCATGACGTGGCCGGGGCTGATGAGGAGAAAGAGGAGCTCCAGGAAATTGTAGAGTTTCTGCGGGATCCTCAGAAGTTTATCGCTCTGGGCGCCCGCATCCCCAAGGGTGTTTTGCTGGTAGGACCTCCCGGGACTGGCAAGACTTTGATTGCAAAAGCTGTGGCGGGAGAGGCCGGCGTACACTTTTTGTCCATCTCTGGCTCCGACTTTGTGGAGCTCTATGTGGGTGTGGGAGCCAGCAGAGTCCGCGATCTCTTTGACCAGGCCAAAAAAGAGGCCCCCGCTATTGTGTTCATCGACGAAATCGACGCTGTGGGCCGGCAGAGGGGCGCCGGACTGGGCGGAGGCCACGACGAACGGGAGCAGACTCTGAACCAGCTTCTTGTGGAAATGGACGGCTTTGCCACGAACGAGGGAGTCATTGTCATGGCCGCCACCAACCGACAGGACATCCTTGACCCCGCCCTGCTGCGCCCCGGCCGCTTCGACCGGCAGATCTATGTGGGCCTGCCCGACATCAAGGGCCGGGAGGAGATTTTGAAGGTCCATGCGCGAAAGAAGCCCCTGTCTGAAGACGCCTCTCTCTCTGACATTGCAAGGGCCACAGCCGGATTTACCGGCGCCGATCTGGAGAATCTGTTGAATGAGGCTGCTCTTCTGGCTGCCCGGGCTAATCAGCGATTCATCACCATGTCGGACCTACACGAGGCCATGATGAAAGTCATTGCCGGTCCTGAGAAAAAGAGCCGGGTGGTGACTCCCCACGCCAAACGGCTTACCGCCTATCACGAGGCGGGACACGCCATCGTCATCCATGAGCTGCCCACTCAGGACCCGGTGCATCAGATTACCATTATTCCCCGAGGGCCTGCCGGCGGCATGACCATCTCCCTTCCCCAGGAGGACCGGGCCTACCAGTCAAGGCAGGAGTTGGAGGAGCGCATCGCCGTTTGCCTCGGCGGTCGGGTGGCAGAGCAGCTGATTTTAGGCGATATCTCCACTGGCGCCTCCAGTGACATTCAAAAGGCCTCCTCCATCGCTCGGGCTATGGTCACCAAATACGGCATGAGCGAAAAGCTGGGCACCATCGCCTATGGCAATGAGAGCGATGAAATCTTCATCGGCCGTACTATGGCCCAGGCCCGCAGCTACTCTGAAGAGGTGGCCGGCCTCATTGATGAAGAGGTGAAGGCCATTGTGGACCGGGCCTACGCCCGGTGCGAAGAGATTCTCTCTCAGTGCCGGAAGGAACTGGAGCTTACCGCCCAATATCTTCTGATCCACGAGACCATGAGCGGGCCGGAATTTGACAAGGTTTTTACCAATCCCGATTCTGAGGAATTTTTAGCCCTGCCCTCCGGAGCGGCCTCTTAGCTGTCCAGGGCCCCCTTTTCTCAATTTCGCCGCCGCTTCTGTTTCTAACCGAATGATTTTGGTCATTTTTCCTGGGCGCTCTCTCCACAAGAGGGCGCCCAGCAGAAGGATTTCGGAAATCCAGTTGAGAAACATAATAAAAACGCGCGCTCATTTTTGAGCACGCGTTTTTTTGTGAATCCAACAAAACTGGATATGAGGGAGTAAAATTTTAAGGCTGGTAAGTAAGCACCGCTGTCTGAGCCGGTGTATCCCGGTCCAGTGTCAGTACATTGTCCGGATAGCGCACCACATCGGAGCACAGTTTCAAATAATCCTCCAGGGGGCCAATCACATCATATCCGAAATTTTCCCCTCTATAGTGCATTGGAACGGTCACCCGCGGCTTCAGCTGCTCCACCAGCGCCTTCGCCTGTGCGGCGTCAATGGTGTAGAAACCTCCCACCGGGATCATAAGCGCATCCAAATTTTTCAGTGCTTCCAGCTGTTCCGGCTCCAACTCACAGCCCAGATCTCCCAGGTGGGCCACCCGCAGGCCCTCCGCCTGAAAAATATGAATGATATTCGGCCCCCGCTTTGCACCCTGCTGGTCATCGTGCCAGGTATGCAGCTGCTCCACCTGAATGGAAGGGGTCCGCCCTGTCAGTTCCACCACTTCGGTCCCGCCATGATCCCGGTGATCATGGCTGCAGTACACCCTGTCCGCCCGCAGACGAAGATGAGACAAGCCTGGAACCGAGTCATCTAAATAGGGGTCGATGACCAGGGTATCCCCTGCCGCCTCCAAAGTAAAGCAGGAGTGTCCATTCCAAATTAGTTTCATATTGTTTTTCATCCTTTCTCCTTTTAAAATTTTATTTCGTGTTTCTGAGCTTTTTCTCTTGTTGCCCCCGCTGCCGGCATGTAGCATACAGATTTTGGAATAAATTGGATTTTTCGAGTGGAATCCTCCTTGGTAATTTGTCACAATTATACCACAGGCACTTCAACCAGAAAACCTTTTTTAGCGTGGAAATCGTCTCTTTTTTCTCTTTGGTCCTGAGATTCTCTCTCTTTTGCCACCTGAATTTTTTCTCAAGGATTGATAAGTTCGGCACAATGCCGGGATTTTTTGCGGCAATCCCGCCTTCAATTTCCTATTTTCACAAAAAACAACTGCTTCCCGGCTGTTTTAGGTCGTTTTTTAATTTTTTTTGTAATTTTTCGACCACTTTATAGTTGAATTTCTCTGCCATTTGGAATACAATGATAGCCGATGCGTAAGGAGAATTTGTTTTGCTGAACATTGTATTGGTTGAACCTGAGATCCCTCAAAATTGCGGAAATATTGCCCGTACCTGCGCCGCCACCCGCAGCCGCCTCCATCTCATCGAGCCGCTGGGGTTTGACATCAGCGAGAAGGCGGTGCGCCGGGCGGGCCTGGACTACTGGCCTATGGTAGATCTCCATGTGTACCATAGTTTAGAGGACTTCTTTATCCAGAACCCTCAGCCCGATCTGTGGCTGGCCACTACAAAGGCTCCGCGGGACTATACCTGCGCCTGTTTTCAAGACGGCTGCTGGCTCTTCTTCGGTAAAGAGACCGCAGGGCTGCCCCAGTGGTTCCGGGAGGCATATTGGGAGCGCTGCATTCGGATTCCCATGCGGGAGGACGCCCGAAGTCTGAATTTAGCCAATTCCGTGGCTATCTTGGCTTACGAAGCGTTACGGCAGCAGGGGTTTCCTGGCCTCGCCGGAAGGGGCGAAATGGCGCAGAACCACCCTGCTACGTAAAAAGCCGCGAAGTCCGGGGCACACTGTTATGTGAAAGACCCTCTCTGTCAAATGAATCCCACAGAGTTTGGCAGATGGTTTGTTTTATCATAGACGCCACATCCTCTTTCCAGTTCTTTGAAAGGAGTTTTGCTGCTTATGAATTACAACAAGAAAACTGTCAAAGACATTGATGTCTCCGGCAAGAAGGTCTTGCTCCGCTGCGACTTCAACGTCCCACAGGATAAGACTACTCATGCCATTACCGACGACAAGCGGATCCGCGCCGCTCTGCCCACCATCCAGTACCTGCTGGACCAGGGGGCGGCAGTGATTGCCTGCTCCCACCTGGGCAAGCCCAAGGGAGAGGTGAGGCCTGAGCTATCCCTGAAGCCGGTGGCTGCCCGTCTGAGTGAGCTGCTGGGCAAGCCGGTAATCATGGCGGAGGACGTGGTGGGCCCTGACGCACAGGCTAAGGCCGCCGCTCTGAAGCCCGGCGAGATTATGCTGCTGGAGAACACTCGCTTTGAACCGGGTGAGACCAAGAACGACCCTGAGCTGGCGAAGAAGATGGCTTCTTTGGCAGATATCTATGTGTCGGACGCCTTCGGCGCGGTCCACCGCGCCCACGCCTCCACCGCCGGTGTGGCCGCCTATCTGCCCGCTGTGTCCGGCTTCCTGATCCAGAAGGAGCTGGAGGTCATGGGCGGCGCCCTGGCCAACCCCAAGCGCCCCCGGGTGGCCATTCTGGGCGGGTCTAAGGTGTCCTCCAAGATTGGAGTCATCAACAACCTGCTGAACATTGCCGATACGATTATCATCGGCGGCGGCATGTCCTACACCTTTGCCAAGGCCCTGGGGGCCAAGGTGGGCAAATCTCTGCTGGAGGAAGACTGGATCCAGTACGCCGGCGAGATGGTGGAGAAGGCCAAGGAGAAAGGCGTCAAGCTGCTCCTCCCGGTGGACGGCCTGGCCGCCACAGAATTTTCTCCCGAAGCCCAGGCCCATCTGGTGGACGGAGTGGACATCCCCGATAATATGCTGGGTATGGATATCGGCCCCAAGACCATTCAGCTCTACTCCGACGCGGTGAAGGACGCGGGCACCGTCATCTGGAACGGGCCTATGGGCGTGTTTGAGTTTCCCGCCTTTGCCGAGGGCACTCGGGCTGTGGCCAAGGCTCTGGCCGAGACGGACGCCATCACCATTGTGGGCGGCGGCGACTCTGCGGCTGCCGTAGCCCAGCTGGGTTACGCCGACCGGATGACCCACATCTCTACCGGCGGCGGCGCCAGCCTCGAGTTCCTCGAGGGCAAGGAGCTGCCCGGCGTGGCCTGTCTGTTGGATAAGTAAAAACTATCCGAGCCGGGCAGCTCCGGGGCCCTCGCGCGAGCCCAGCGTAAGCGGGTCGCGTGGGGAGAGGAGGAGCAAGGGAGCGCCACGCAGTTTTCGCCGCCAGGCGGAAACGGAGCAGAGCGGACTTTGCGACGACGAGCCCGGCGTGGCCTGTCTGTTGGACAAGTAAGGTCTCGGCTTTGTAGGGGCGCACAGTGTGCGCCCACATCCCCGGTAGAAATCCGAGATAGGCGGTCGTGCACTGTGCGCCCCTACTGGAAATTCTGAGGATACTGCGGGGGGAGACAAGTTCCTCCCGCTATTCCGCCCCTTGAAGATGCGGGCGACCACAGGCCGCTCTTGCAGAAAATTTAAAGAAGAAATGGAGAGAAGTACCATGAACCGTCGTTACCGCAAGACGATCATCGCTGGAAACTGGAAGATGAACAACACTCTATCTCAAATGAAGGCCTTTGCCGAGGAGATCAAGCCCATCATGCCCAAGGGCAAATGGTGCAATGTGGTTCTGTGTGTCCCCGCGGTGAATATCACCACCGCTGTACGCCTGTTTAAGGACTGCCACATTGCCATCGGCGCAGAGACCTGCCACTATGAGGACCACGGTGCCTATACTGGCGAGATCACCGCAGAGATGATTAAGGAGACCGGGGCTAAATATGTCATCATCGGCCACTCTGAGCGCCGTCAGTACTACAACGAGACCGACTTCACCGTGAACAAGAAGGTTCACGCCGCCCTCAATGCCGGGCTGTACCCCATCGTATGTGTGGGCGAGAGTCTGGAGCAGCGGGAGCTGGGGGTGACGATGGAGCTCATCGCCTATCAGGTGAAATGTGCCCTGGCCGGCGTGCCTGCCGACAAGATGCGTCATGTGGTCATCGCCTATGAGCCCCTGTGGGCTATCGGCACCGGCAAGACCGCCACTGCTGAGCAGGCCGGAGAGGTCTGCCAGGCCATCCGTGCTGTCATCCGTAAGCTGTACGGCGCCCATGTGGCCCGCTCCGTCACCATCCAGTACGGCGGCTCCATGAACGCCAAGAACGCCGCTGAGCTGCTGGCCCAGCCCGATGTGGACGGCGGCCTGATCGGCGGAGCCTCCCTGAAGCCCGCTGATTTTGTGGAGATCATCAACGCCGCTCAGGAGTAATTTGCGGCAAATGTGGAGAGCGGGGGAGCGCCACGCCGCCCAACCGCAGTTCTCTTCACCAGGGCCGCATCGGAAACACGCAGGAGCGAGCGCGGGGAAACGGAATCTGGGGAGTCTGGCCGGCCGCCATATCCTCACGCTTCCCTTCCCACCCTTTGCTCATTTAAGAAGGGGTTACTATGAAAACACCTACTACTTTAATCATCATGGATGGCTATGGCCTGGGAAGTCCCGGGCCTGGCAATGCAGTGATCAACGCCTCCACGCCAAACTTAGACCGAATCTTCCGGGACTGCCCCGGCTGTAAGCTGTCCGCCTCCGGTTTGGACGTAGGCCTGCCGGAGGGTCAGATGGGCAACAGCGAAGTGGGCCACACCAACATGGGGGCTGGACGAGTCGTCTTTCAGGACCTGCCCCATATCAGCCGGGACATTGACAGCGGCGAATTTTTTAAGAATCCTGCCTATCTAGAGGCTATGTCCAACTGCCGGGAGTGGGATTCCGCCCTGCATCTGATGGGCCTGCTGTCTGACGGCGGCGTCCACAGCCACATCACCCACCTCTTTGCCCTGCTGCAAATGGCCAAGGAACAGGGGCTCCAGAAAGTTTACGTCCACTGCTTCCTGGACGGCCGGGATGTGCCTCCCAGCTCCGGCAAGGGGTATGTGGAGCAGCTCCAGGCCAAGATTCAGGAGCTAGGCATCGGGCAGATTGCCACTGTCATGGGCCGCTACTATGCCATGGACCGAGACAAGCGCTGGGACCGGGTACAGCGGGCTTACGACGCTATTGCCTGCGGAGAGGCTCCCTTTGAAGCCGATCCCGCCTTGGCGGTCCAAAAATCCTATGACGCAGAGGTCACTGATGAGTTCATGGAACCTGTAGTGTGCGCCCGAAATGCACAGATCCAGGACAACGATTCCATTATTTTTTTCAACTTCCGCCCCGACCGGGCCCGAGAGATTACTCGGTGCTTTGTGGATGAAGATTTTACCGATGTGAAGCGCAAGACCGGATTCTTGTCCGTGGACTTCATCTGTACTACTGAGTATGACGCTACCATGCCCAACGTCACCGTGGCCTACCCCCATCAGAAGCTGGTGAACACCTTTGGTGAGTATATCAGCAACCTGGGTCTCACTCAGCTGCGCATCGCTGAGACGGAGAAGTACGCCCACGTGACCTTCTTCTTCAACGGCGGCAGCGAGACCGTGTTCCCCGGCGAGGACCGGGTGCTGGTGCCCTCTCCCAAGGTGGCCA
>CALXGD010000108.1 GCA_944387745.1 uncultured Oscillospiraceae bacterium | reverse complement strand
TGGAGGCGGTCAGGGGCATGGTGGGCCATGGGATCCGAAACCTGGTGGCACAGTTTTCCCCGACGGGAAGCAGGAGCCCCCTGATGCTGGCGCACGCGCTCCATCAGTTCTCCGGGTATTACGGCGCCCACAGCATGGATCGGACGCAGCCCTATCGGGGGATTCCGGAGCTTCTGGAAGCGCTGCGGGAGCGGGGCATTGCCTTGGCGGTATACTCCAACAAGGCGGACGAGTTCAGCCAAAAAATCGTGGGGCATTTCTTTCCGGGGGTTTTTACCCTGGTGCGGGGCCATCTGGAGGGAACCCCTGTGAAACCGGATCCCGCCGGAATCCATGTGGTTCTGGAGACGATGGGGGCCTCCGCAGCGGAGACCTTATTTGTGGGGGACAGCGATGTGGACGTACAGACGGCCCATAACGGGAGGATGGCGGCCTGCGGAGTCACCTGGGGATACCGTTCCAGAGAGGTACTGGAGAAGGCGGGGGCTGAGTATTTGGCACAGACACCGAAAGAGCTTCTAGACTATATCCTGGCATAGCAGAAAAATACAGTAGGCGAGGCGGGACATTTGTCCCGCCTCGCCTACTGCTGTTGGACGATATCCAGGGTATAAGTCTCCGGCAGAACGGAGGAGAGCATCTGCCGCACACTGGAGGAGGCCCTTTCCCAGGCCTCCGCCAGCAGCCCGCGGGACAGGGCGCGTTCCTCCATGGCGGCCTTCTGGTCCGATTGAAAGGAGGTGAAGTCCTCTATAGTAAAGGGGTTAAAGATGGAGGTCTTCTCGTCAAATACCTCCACGCTGCCCTCATCGATTTCGTGAGAGAGGATTCCGGCCTGGGGCAGCGTGATGGTGACGGCGGCGCCGTTTACCTCCACTGCGGCGGCGGCCATATCCACACCGGCCTTGATGGTGCCGTCATATGTCAGGATAAAGGATTTTGTGGTGAAGGGAATCTTCACGCCATAGAAATCACTGCTGCTCTCAAACTGGGCCATGTTGGTATAGGCGTATGTAACTGTGCTCAGCTCCTGGATACCTGTAAGCCGTCCCTCCAGCACTACGGCATCCAGCTTTGTGGGCGTGTCCCCGTCGCCGCTGGAGAGCCTGCCTGCAAAAAAGCAGAGGGCACCAACCAGCGCGCACAGGAGGATTCCAAGCCAGAGATATTTTGCGGTTTTCCAGGGACGAAGAGATTCCTTAACTGCAGTGCGCATAAGGCTCCTTTCCAGCGGGAGGGCAGTGAGTAGAGGATCGGGCGGCACCCGGGGGATACGCATGTGTGCCGCCTGGGCCTTATTGTAACATGTTTTTCCAAAAAGACAAGAGGGGCATGGGCTTGAGCCGAGAACGGCGCCAGGGCCGAAGCGTTTTCGCTCCGGCCCTGATACGCTGCTTGAAGCCGCCGGGGCGGCAGCGACGGGTTTACCGCGCAGAATCAGGAATCACTGCGTTTTCCAGATCCTTCAGAAATCCGTCACTGTCGTGGACCTGGGCATTCCGGAGCATCTGACCATAGGTGGTGTCTGCGGCGCGGGCACGCTGCTTTGCAGCGGCGTTCTGGTCCATGCTGCCGTCTGTGCCGGCAATGGGGTCCTCGTCACGGTTGGGGACGCTGTCCCCCTCGCCGCCACTGGTTCCGCCGTCCGTCACAGGATTGTCGCCGGCGTCGGAACTGGGGGCCTTATCATCCTCTGTCACAGCTTGGCCGTTGTGGTCGTCTGTGGCATTTTGCTCGTCCTTCCCACAGGCGGCCAGTGCGAATACCAGCAGCACGGAGGCGAACAAGAGCGCAAAAATTCTTTTCACGTTGTGGTCCTCCCTTTGCGTGGGCGTTTGTTCCGCGATACCCAGACAGTATTGTACCCAGTGGACTGTGATTTCACCGTGGAAGTTTTCACCGGGAGGACCGGAGAAATTGGCAGAAACCCCTTGCTTTTTTGGGGAAAAGATATATAATAACAGTAATAATTATCAATTACAGGAGAACCCCATGGCAGGACAGCGATTTTCTTATCAGCGGGAGCGGATTTATCAGACAGTCGCCGCGGGCCGACGGCATCCGACAGCAGAGATGGTCTATCAGCAGCTGAAGCCGGAGATGCCGCGCCTGAGTTTGGGGACTGTGTACCGCAATCTCCACCAGATGGCAAAGGAGGGGCGGCTGGTGGAGCTGGATGGGCCGGTGGCCCGGTTTGATGCGGCGGTCCGGCCCCACAATCATTTTCGGTGCAGAGAGTGCAGCACTGTGCTGGATATGGAGGAGCTGCCCTATGACGAGATGCTGGACCGGCTGGTGGCCCGATACGGCTGGGCGGCTGAAGGACACACACTGGTATTCACCGGGATCTGCCCGCGATGTCTGAAGCGGCAGGGAACGGATTGCAATACGCATTTCGGAGAACAAATATGAGACAAAATTTGAAAGGGGAAACGTATGGAGCTGAAGGGTAGCAAGACGGAGGCCAATCTGTGGATCGAGTTCGCGGGAGAGTCCCAGGCCCGGAACAAATACGAATATTTCGCCAGCAAGGCCAAAAAAGAGGGCTATGAGCAGATCGCAGCCATCTTCCAGGAGACCGCGCTGAATGAGAAAGAGCACGCCAAGCTGTGGTTTAAGGCCCTCAACGGCATTGGCACCACCGAGGAAAACCTGGTGGCTGCGGCTGCTGGTGAGAATGAGGAGTGGACCAAAATGTACGTCGAGCTGGCCAAGACCGCCGAGGAGGAGGGATTCCTGGCGCTTGCCGCGCAGTTCGAGGGCGTTGCCAAGATCGAGAAAACCCATGAGGAGCGGTACTTAAAGCTGCTGGA
>CALXGD010000107.1 GCA_944387745.1 uncultured Oscillospiraceae bacterium | reverse complement strand
GGGCTGTGCTGGCGGTATGCTCCACCGATCTCAAGCGCACCCTGGCCTGCTCCTCGATCTCTCAGATCGGATTTATCCTGGTGGGCACGGCCATGCAGTGCCTCCTGGGGGAGCACAACGCCTTGGCGGTGGATGGGACCATTCTCCACATTCTGAATCACTCCATCATCAAAATGGTCCTCTTCCCCTTGGCGGGGATTATCCACCTGTCCACTCACTCCTTTGATCTGAATGAGATTCGGGGCTTTGGTCGGGGAAAACCGGTGCTGGCCCTGCTCATGGGGATCCCCATGTTCAGCTTGTCGGGGCTGCCCGCCCTCAACGGCTATGTGAGCAAGACCTTGCTCCATGAGAGCATTGTGGAGTATCTGCCCCTGGCCGGGGTGCTGGAGCCCTGGTTCGGAGCTCTGGAGTGGCTGTTCCTGTTCAGCGGAGGACTGACCTTCGCCTATATGCTGAAGCTGTTCATCTGCCTGTTTGTGGAGAAAAATCCACTGCCCAGAGAGGCGCTGGAGCGCAAGTGGCATCGGAGGGGAGAACAGGAGATCGCTCCGGCCTCTCTGGGTGTGCTTGCTCTCTATCTGCTGATGATGCTCCGCATGGGGACAGAGCCAAACGTTGCGATGGACCCTATTGCGGCCTTTGCCCGGGGGTTCCTCCAGGGACACGCCCCCGACCACCCGGTGGCCTACTTCTCCCAGGTGAATTTGGAGGGGACGGGCACCTCGCTGTTCATGGGGACAGTGGTCTATGTGTTTGTGGTGCGGCTGCTGTTGATCCGGAAGATGCAGTATTTTGACCCCATTCCCAAATGGCTCAGCCTAGAGAACAGCCTGTACCGCCCGGCTCTGCGCTTCCTGTCCCAGGCGGCGGTGGCGGCGGCAACACTGGTGGATCGGCTCCTGCCCCGTCTGCTGTTTCAGAAACTGCCTGGTCAGGTGGAACGGCTTCACCAGAACCTCAGCCGCTGGCGGGACGGCCTGGAGTTCCGTTTGACCGGCGGGCAGTATGCGCATCACCTCTCCGTGGAGCAGGCTGCCGATGACTATCACTTTGCCCACTATGAGGACTCCCCTCACCCGCGGGGCGGCTTTGTCCACTCTCTGGCCTTTGGTTTGATCCTCACGGGCCTGGGCCTGGCCTTCGGGCTGCTGTTTATCCTCCTGTATGGGCTGGGTGGCCTGGGATAAGGCTTTCCGCCGCAGTGGTGTTTTGGAGAGCCACGGGAATGGACCGCTGAAAAATCAATCGAATGGGGTCTGACGGTAAAAAATATTGCCCCGCCGCCCCCGGTATGAAATATCCCGCCTGGGAGATACTGAAATGGTATCACCTGGGCGGGAGGTTTTTTGTATGCAGAATAAGGTGGAGCTGTGCGGCGTCAATACGGCGAAGCTGAAGGTGCTGAAGAATGAGGAGACCCAGGCCCTGCTCCGCCGGGCGAAGGCGGGGGACAAGCAGGCCAGGGAGGAGCTGATCAACGGGAACCTGCGCCTGGTGCTCTCTGTGATTCACAGATTCTCCAACCGGGGCGAAAATGTGGACGACCTGTTTCAGGTGGGATGTATCGGTCTCATCAAGGCCATTGACAATTTCAACACCGATCTGGACGTGCGCTTTTCCACTTACGGAGTGCCCATGATCGTGGGGGAGATCCGCCGCTATCTCCGGGACAACAGCGCCATGCGGGTGTCCCGTGCCATGCGGGACACCGCCTATAAGGTGCTGCAGGCGAAGGAGGCTTACATGGCCAAGCACCAGAAGGAGCCCACCGTGGAGGAGATTGCCCAGATCCTGGGCCTGAAGCGGGAGGAGGTGGTCTTTGCCCTGGACGCCATTCTGGAACCGGTGTCCCTGTATGAGCCGATTTACTCCGACAGCGGGGACACGGTGTGTGTTATGGACCAGGTGAAGGACAGCCGGAACACCGATGAGATGTGGCTGGAACACATTGCCCTGAAAGAGGCTGTCTCCCACCTGAGCCAGCGGGAGCAGAAGATTTTGGCCATGCGCTTCTATCAGAGCAAAACTCAGATGGAGGTGTCGGAGGAGATCGGCATCTCCCAGGCGCAGGTCTCCCGCCTGGAGAAAAATGCCCTGAAGCAGATCCGCAGAGAATTGTAGGGAGGGAGTGGGCCGCCGAGGGCGGCGGCCTCTACTTGCGTCGGCGCTCCCGGAGCTGGGGGCCCTCCTCCACCAGAATGATGTCCTCACCAAAGCGCCGCACGGCGCTCCAGGGGATATACCGGTCGGCCTCCCGGCCTAGCAGACCGAACAGCCGCCGCCGTCCGGGCACCACCAGGGCCCGCACCTGCCCGCTGTCCATGTCCACCTCCAGGTCGTCCACATAGCCGAACCGGCTGCCGTCCCGGATGCCGACGACCTCCTTCCACCGCAGCTCCGCGATTCTCGTCTCCATGGCAGAACCCCCTTTCTTCCTGCATCAGGGTATGCGGGAAAGGGGGTGTCCTATGCGGAGGGCGGGAGCAAAACTTGAAAGCCTTCCCCTGGGGGAAGGTGGCTGGCTGAAGGGCAGATGGATGAGGGAATACGGACGGCCGCAGGCCGCCCCTACGGAAGTTTGCGGAAAAACGCCCCCGCGCACGCTTTCCAGCAGGCGCGGGGGCGTTGATTTCTGCTTCTTACAGCACCTTGCTGAGGAACAGCTGGGTGCGGGGATTCTGGGGGTGGTCGAAGAACTCCCGGGGGGTGTTCTGCTCCAGAATGTGGCCGCCGTCCATGAACAGAACCCGGCTGCCCACCTCCCGGGCGAAGCCCATCTCATGGGTGACCACCACCATGGTCATGCCCTCCTGGGCCAGCTCCTTCATCACGTCCAGCACCTCACCCACCATCTCTGGGTCCAGGGCGGAGGTGGGCTCGTCAAAGAGCATCACCTTGGGCCGCATGGCCAGGGCCCGGACGATGGCGATGCGCTGCTTCTGGCCGCCGGAGAGCTGGGCGGGGTAGGCGTCCGCCTTGTCCT